>UNSJ01000022.1 GCA_900548405.1 Candidatus Gastranaerophilales bacterium
TATTAATATAATATATAATAGAAAACATTATTGTTTAAAACTTTAAAAGGTTACATTTTTTTTATATTTCTTTCTTTTGTTTTATTATTCATCTATAATTTAGTTATAAGAATAACTTAAGGAGTAATGGATATGAAATTTGTTGTAAAAAAAGAAGATTTATATAACGGGATTAAAATTGTAGAAAGAGCTACTTCTATGAAAGCTTTACAGCCGGTGCTTTTAAATATTTTGATAGAAACTATCGGTAACAGCTCAATTAAACTTGTTGCAACAGATTTGGATTTTACGGTTATAGCTTATGTTGATGCTCAAGTGGAAGAAGAAGGTAAAATTACACTACCTTCAAAAACTCTCAACGAAATAGTTTCAAAGCTTTCAGATAAACTTATAACTTTTGAAATGAACAATGAAGAAACATCCGTAAATATAACTTGCCAAAACTCAAAGTTTGATATAATCGGTATTTCAGCAAACGAGTTCCCGCCTGAATTTTCAAATATTGAAATAAATGAAAACGATGGTTTTGAAATTGAAATCAGACCTTTTGTAAAAGCTGTAAGACAAGCAGGTTTTGCTGCTGCAAGCTATGAAACAAGCAATCTCTTATCCGGTATTGTCTGCGATATTTCTGAAAATATTCTTGAAATTGCTTCTACTGACGGAAACCGTCTTGCAAGAGTTCGCGAAACTATTGATAATAAAGACAATCATGCTAAACAATTAATTATTCCTTCAAAAACATTAAATGAATTTATAAAAATGAGCAGTTTTATTGACGAGGATTCTGTAAAAATTTATACAGAAAATTCTAAACTTATAATTAAATCTGAAAAAACAACCACAATTTCAAGACTTTTGGAAGGTCAATTCCCTAAATATAATCAGTTAATCCCGAAAGAAAGTCCTAAAGAAGCTATTGTAAATGTATCTCAAGTTATTTCAGCTATTGAACGTGTATCAATTATGGTTAACGAAAAAACAAGTATTGTAAAACTTGAATTCAGTAATAATAACTTGAAACTTTCTGCTGATACTCCTGATTCGGGTAAATCAGAAGAAAGCCTTGATATTGATTATTCAGGTGAAGAACTTGCAATAGCATTTAATTACAAATATGTTCTTGAAGCATTGAAAAATATTGATGCTGATGAAGTTAAAATCGGATTAAACACACCATTATCCGCAACTATGTTCAGACCAAACAGTGAAGAAGATTTTGTTGGCTTGATTATGCCTGTACAAATCCGTTAAGGAGAAACTATGAAAGAAAAAGCAGCAGAATATTTTAAAAACGGTTATTCTTGTTCTGAAAGCTTGATAAAAGCAGCAATAGAAGAAGGTTTGTGTCCTGCAGAATTAATGCCTGTTGCAACGGCTTTTTCAGGCGGAATGTCATCAGGTTGCCTTTGCGGTGCGCTAGCAGCTGCACAAATAATTTCAGGATATAAATTCGGACGTGAAAATTCTCAAAGCAATGAAGTTTGTGCGCGTGAGAATGCTGCAAAGATTGTTGAAGAATTTAAGAAGCGAAACAAAATAACATGCTGCAGAGTGCTTTCAGGCGGCTTAGAAGGTTCTGCGAAAAAAGAAAGATGCTCTAAATACGTTTCTGATGCTTGTGAAATACTTGAAGATTTGTTAAAATCAAAGGTTTAGGATTATGCAAAAATCATTTGATAAACTAAATTTTTTGACAGCCGGTATGCCTTTGAGAACAGGTAAAGGTTCTTACCCGAAGGCATTTGATATATTAAAAGATATGGAACTTGACGGAATGGAGCTTGAATTCGTTCATGGAGTTAGAATGAGCGAAGAATCAAGAGGTTTTGTAAAAGAATGTTCTGATAATTTTATTATCACGGCTCACGGTCCTTTTTATATAAATCTTAATTCCAAAGAAGAAGATAAAGTCGAAGCAAGTGTTCAAAGAATTATTGACACTGCTGCTGTTGCTTCTCAAGCCGGAGCATTTAGTATAACTTATCACGCTGCTTTTTATATGGGAAAAGACAAGGAAACAGTTTACAACCAGGTTAAAATGCAAACAAAGCGTATTTGCGATGTTTTGGAGCGTGAAAACATAAAAGTTTGGGTTCGTCCTGAAACCACAGGAAAAGCAACTCAATGGGGTGACATTGATGAGATTGTAAATCTTTCAAAAGAGTTTGAGCAGGTTCTTCCCTGTATAGATTTTTCACACCTGCATGCTCGTTCTGCAGGAGAATACAATACTTATGATGAATTTTCTTATGTTCTTGAAAAAATCGGTAAAGAGCTGGGACAATATGCGCTTGATAATTTTCACGGACACCTTGCGGGCATCGAATATACTGCAAAAGGCGAAAGACAGCATTTGGAGCTTGAGCAGTCAGATATGAATTACAAAGACCTGTTGAAAGTTATGAAAGAATTTGGCGTAAAGGGCGCGCTTGTTTGTGAAAGTCCAAACATCGAAGATGACTGTAAGCTTATAAAAGATTATTATTATTCATTGTAATCTCATTTAAACAGAGGATTAAATTAAAGATTTTTTGTGAAAATGTCGTTAGTAAAATAAAAAAGAGGCGTTTTCTATGTTTAATTCCGTAAATAATCCTTTTGGCAATCGCTCGGTTTCATCTTCCACATCCTCAGACAGCAACGGCAAACGTCAAAAAGAAGAACCCAAAAAGGAACTTAAAAAGTACCTTGAGGAAGAAGAAGCTGATGAAGTTAGAATCGGAGGACTTCCTATTCTAACGGAAGACGAAGTTTTTGCTATGACAAAAAGCTACATTGCAAAGCTTAAAGATGAACATAAAAATAACGAAAAAACAGTAAAAAAACTAGATAAATATCTTGAAAAATTTGATATTAAAAAATTTATGAAAAAGAACCCTGATATGACAAGTCCTGATTTTTATATGGTTATGTATAACGAAACAGAAGGACTTTTAAATTAATATCTCTTAATAAAATTCTAAAGTTTTTCCATAAATTATCCGACATAAAACGGGTAGAAATTTATACAGAAAGGATAGGTTTATGGAAATTACAGGAGTAAATTCGAAAAATTACACATCAGCGGCTGCAGCTGCCGAAGAAGAAGAAGAGCTGCAGGAAACGCAGGAAGAAAGCGCATCAGAAGAAGCTAAAGAATATGGTGTTGCCACAAAGCAAAAAGACGAAAAAGACACGGCAGAATTTACCAAAACCGATTATGGCGAAGACGATGTTGAAGAAAAGGCAGCAAACTTTATTCAAAACATATTGTTTGTCGGAGGCTTAACAGATGAGGCAGAAACAGAATTAACAAGATATATGAATACTTTTGATGCTGCAAAATTTATTAAATCGTTCGGACCGTTTTCATCAGCATCGGAAATATCAGCTGCAATGTATGCGGTGACAGCAGGGATGGTAAAATATCGGGACGAAGAATAAGTAAATTAAGCGGTCTTATGACCGCTTTTTAATATGTCATTTCCCAATTATCGTTTAGAATTTTGCCAAAGCAGCCCCACCAAGTGCCATCAGAATTAACAGTGCAATAAGTATTAAAACGGGTTTCTCTTTCTTCTTTAGAACAAGGTGCTTGTGCACAATAATCATCTATTAACCCGTTATTATAAAGTCTCAAAGCAAAAACATCTCTGCCTATGATGTTAGGACCTTTTGCACCGTTTACATCCAAATGGATTTGCGCAATGTTATTCGGAATAAAACTTATTGATGCACCATTGGCAAGTATATATGATCTTGTAGTATCACCCTGCATTGCAGGATTGTATGTGCTTCCGTCAATTTTCTTATATCCTTTTCCATAGCAATCTGTACCGTCTGTTCCGCATTCTTTTACAATTTTAAAATACTTTTTTATGAATGCATCTATGGACACAGCATTTGTAAGTCCTGCCTCTTTTAGATTAACAGCATTATTATCGGTCATGTATTGCATTGCTGCCTGTGATAACTCATTATAAACCTTGTGCAGCTGTGTAACATACGACTGTCTTTGATAATTTTGCATCAATGACGGCACTGTCATAGCTGAAACCACACCAATAATGCCTAGTGTGACTAAGACTTCGGCGAGAGTAAAAGCACGGTGACGAATATCTTTTAACAGGGAAAGACGCTTTGCGTCCTCAGCAAGAGTAAATCCGAAACGGCGTTGACTGTTCTGTATAACTATTCTTATAGAAATATCAGATAAATTATTCATATCATACTCCTAAAAATAAGTATTATGTTTAATGTAATACTGAATATATTCAGTATTATACTGATTATAACATATATATAATCAAAAATCAACATAATAAAATTAAATAATGGATATGTCGTATTATAATAATGAACTTGCAAAAAATATGCGTGTTGAACGCGCAAGATTAAATATCTCTCAGCTAAAGCTTGCAGAGATGGCAGATGTTTCATTAGATACAATAAATATGATTGAACGCGGTGTAGGAAACCCGAGATTGTGTACAATTATAGCAATTGCAAAAGCTTTAAATGTTGATTTAAATACGCTTTTGCAACTGTAATATTAATATATAATTATAGATTATTATTTTTTAGAAGATTTATCGGCAAGCTCGCTGTCCACGCGGAGGAATACGGGCTTAATTTCATCTTTTGATATAAGTTTACCTGTTTTAATATTATCACAGGTTAAATCGTCTAATTTTATGCTTAAATCAAATGATAGCTGCCTTGCCATTTCTTTTGCAATATTTGGACAGTAAGGGTAGATTAATGCAGAGATAATACACATAATTTCAAGTACATTAATAAGAACCTGACCGCATTCTGTCATTTTTTCTTCTTTTGCAAGTGTCCAGGGAGTGTTATCCTGAACGTATTTGTTCACTGTGTCAACAAGCTGAACGATTTCCAATCCTGCTTCTGATATTTCGAAGTTATCAAAATGATTTTTAACTATTTGAACCGTACCCAGAGCTTTTTTTGCTAAAGGATTTTCATCCTTAAATTCAGGCTTAACCTCGCCGTCAAAATATTTAACAAGCATTGAAAGCGTTCTGTTTAAAAGGTTACCCATGCTGTTTGCAAGGTGAGCATTAACTTTTTCTTTAAAGTCATCATCTGAGTAATTTCCGTCGCGTCCGCAAGGTGCAGAAGTTGCCATATAATATCTGAAAGCATCAGGGGATTCCAGTTCAAATGTTTCAAGAACTGATGTCGGTGAAATTACGTTGCCTAAAGATTTTGACATTTTTGATTCATCTATTGTAATCCAGCCGTGAGCAAGAATTTGTTTTGGCAAAGGTAAATCCAAAGCCATTAAAAATGCAGGCCAGTAAATGCTGTGGAATTTCAAAATATCTTTACCGATAACCTGAACGTTAGCAGGCCAGTATTTTTTGAAAGTTTCTGACGGGTTTTCAGTGTCATATCCCAGAGCTGTAATATAGTTTGAAAGCGCATCAATCCAAACATAAATAGATTGGTCTGCATCACCTAAAACATCAATGCCCCATTGAACATTTGATTTTGCACGGGAAACAGAAATGTCCTGAATATCTTCAAGCTGGTTTAAAACTTCGTTTGCTCTGAATTCAGGAACGATAAATCCCGGGTTTTCTTTTATGTGTTTGATGATTGCATCTTTGTATTTTGTTAGTTTAAAGAAGTAATTTTCTTCGCTTACAACTTCAGGTTTTTTAAGGTGGTCAGGGCAAAGTCCGTCTTCTGTCAAATCTTTAGGATTTAAGAAGCATTCGCATCCTGCGCAGTATAAACCTTCATAAGAGTGTTTGTAGATGTCCCCTTGTTTCAATAGTTTATCAAAGATTTTTTGAACTATTTTTTCGTGTTCTTCGTCAGTTGTTCTTATAAATTTTGTGTAATCAACGTCAAGAGCTTTCCAGGCATCTTTGAATTTCTGAGCGTTTTCATCGCAGAGTTCTTTTGGTGTAATCCCTTTTTCAGCTGCTGTTTTTTGGATTTTAATTCCGTGTTCGTCAGTTCCTGTAAGAAAATACACATCATCACAGCGCTGTGAAAAGTGTCTTGCTATAATATCTGTTAAAATTTTTTCGTAAGCGTGACCGATATGCGGAGCTCCGTTTACATAATCTATTGCAGTAGTCAAATAAAATTTATTCATTCTTCGTTCCTTTATTGTCTATTTAAATAAATATTAGCACAAAAACTATTTTCGTTTAAATATTAAATACCTGAAATCTGTATCAATAACGTGTTCAAGGTTGTAGTTTTCCTGAACATATCCGCAAAAATCCAACGCGTAATCCTGACAAATATAGTTAAAATAATAATCTTTCATATTCAGGTTGTTAAATATAATATATTCGGGTTGTTGAATTTTATAATGTTCAATAATTTTATTTTCTCCCAGACTTTCAGTATACAGCGGCAAAAGTGAGTTGTAAAAATCATCGGCTTTTCTGTCTGTAAGAAAGTTTATAGTCATACCTTCAGGAAAAATTACAATTTTGTCATTTTTATCTGTATTTTTGTTGATATATTCTATAAGCCTGTTTGAACTGTCTGCAATGCTTTTATTTGTATATATTGTTCCTTTATTTGTTGTTATTTTACTGCTGTCAAAGAGTTCTCCGTTTATATTAATAATTAAAATCAACGCACTTACAACCAAAAGATAAATACCTGTGGATTTTTCCAATTTTTTAGGCAGTAATGTGAATAATAATGCCATCAATGCAATAAGAGCTATTGAAACATAATAACTTCCGTAGCCTTGAATTATCAGAACCCAAAAAACTTTTGCACAGGCAGCTATGGCTGAAATTACCAGTATCAAAAGATTTGAGTTTAATTTTTTAAAACTTGCGGCTGCCATAATTGTTATTAATATCGGTAAAAAACCGAAAACGATTTTAATATTTTCTGTAACAAACCAAATTGCTGCAAGATATCCTATTACAGAGAAACTCAATGATGCAACTTTGCTTTTGTCGTACAAATGTGCGCCCAAAAGTATCCCTGTGAAAGGAACAGCGGTTTTCATAAAAAATAACAAAACTGTCGGTATAACTTTCGGATGAAAATAAATTCCGCTGTTTTCATAAAAATAAATAAGTGTTTTGCTATTAGCCATTGATTTTACGATGGCAAGAGAATTCAAAATGTCAGGCAGTCTTAACCCCTGAATAAACAAGATTCCGAAGCTTATCATAGGCGCAATTATAAAACATAAAAAAGCCTTTAAATCTTTGGACTTTATTATAAAAAATAAAACAACTAATGCATATAAAAGAAAATCGTATTTATTTGCAATGCAAAATCCCGCTAAAAATGAACTTATGCATAGGTCTGATGATTTTTTGCTTTCGTTGTATTTTAAAAGGAAAAATAATGAGAATAAAAAAGCTATAAGTCCGTATAATACTGCCCAGGAATATGGAAAGTGATAATTAAAAATACTTGTTGTTGCAACTCCGACAGTAATAGTGAAAATTCCGATACAAAAACTTAAGAATTTTGAAAGGAATTTTTGAGCGATTAAGTAAACACCGCTAACTGTTAATAATGAACATACAGCTCCTGCTGCATACAATGTAGAGAGTTTTGCACCGAATATTTTATACAAAACAGCGTTAATCTGATATGAAAGAGGACCGTAAATGTTAAACAAGTCTTTGTATAAAATTTTTCCTTCCAGAAGTCTTTCGGGATAATACACTTCGCGTCCGAAGTCAATAAGAATTCCGTTGTAATGACCTGTGAAAAATATTAATCCTGCTATACACAAAACCCATAATATAATGAGATACTTATTATCATTTAAAATCTCTTTCATATTACAAAATTTAACAAATAAATAGCCAAAAAGCAATTTTTAACCTAAATAAAACTTTATATACATGTAGAAAGGTTATGTATTATTATGGGCACAAATTGGGCAAATAATTTGGATATGCTGGCACAAAACGGAGTTTTAGACTTTGATGCACCTGCATACGTAACAGGGCAAAAACCGAGATATGTCGGGGCTCCTGCTATGCCGCCTTCACCATTTGCAGGTCCTGTTCCACAGGCTCAAAAGCTAAATCAGCTAAAGACTGATGAATTTAAGCCCGAAAACAATAATGATAATAACTTTGTAAAAAATCCGGCCTGGAAGAAATGTGCATTTGCGGCTTTAGCAATCGGTGCTGTTGTATTAGGCGGCTGGAAGTTTAAGTCCAAATTATTTCCGTCTGTCAAATCAGGCTGGACAAAGCTTACAAGTAAATGTAAATGGAACAGCATTAAAACATTTTGTTCGGATAAAGCGAAAGCAGTAGGAAAATTCTTTAAAGACGGCTGGAATAAATTATTTAAGAAAAAGACGCCGTAAAGGTAATTGTTTCACAAATATGTTATAATAAGTCTTTACTGTCCAATTCAAAGGCTTCAACAGTTGAGTAATCCGTAGGAAGTATAAAAACAATCTTATCAAATGTTGCTTTCTTATCCATTTGCATTAGCTCTATCATTTTTTCCATATCAAATTCAGGTATGTCAACAAAATTGAATTTTTTAATTACATCTTCTGCAAGAAATTTGTAATTTTTGTCAATTAAATTTCTTTTTACAGCAAGGTTAAATGCAAATTTCATGCCTTCAACTATTGCTTCGCCGTGAGTATATTTTTTGTATTTTGTAATTTTTTCAATTGCGTGTCCGTATGTGTGGCCGAAGTTTAGTATTCTTCTTAATCCGCCTTCTTTTTCGTCTTTTTCAACAACTGAAATCTTCAATTTTACACAAATTTCTATTAGTTTGGATAATACTCTTTCATCACGATTGACAATCATTTCGGCTTTTTCGCTTAAGAAATTTGTGAGATTTAAATCTTCTTCGCACTTACAGCTTTTTTCTATAAAAGAATATTTAACAACTTCACCAAGACCTGTCTTAAATTGCCTTTCATCAAGGGTTTTTAAAAAGTTGGGGTTGATAAAAACAGCCTTTGGCTGATAAAATGTTCCTACGAGATTTTTTCCGTAATCTGTGTCTATTGCGGTTTTTCCTCCGACAGAGCTGTCTACGCATGCCAAAAGAGTTGTCGGAACCTGAATAAAATCAATGCCGCGCATATAAGTTGATGCGGCAAAACCTGTCAAGTCGCCTACAACACCGCCGCCTATTGCAATAAATGCGTCTTTTCTTGTAAGCTTCATTTTTAATGCGCGTTCTGTAATTTTTTTATAATTGTTAAAATTCTTTTCTTTCTCGCCGTCTTTCAATATAAAAACATTTTCTTTTGGAAATTTTAATGTTTTTCCATAGAGTTTTTCAACCTTTTCGGAAATAATTACTAAAAAGTTTCTTCCCTCAACAAATGATAATATTTTTTCTTTGAGTAGTGCTGTGTCTTCATCTTCTATAAAGATAGGATAACTTTTTTCGTTTGATTTTATGTTTACCGAAAGGTTAGTCATGTAAAACTCCGATTATTTCTTCCACGATATTATATGGAGTTTTTCCTGTTGTGTCAATCGTAAAATGTGCTTTTTTATAATTTTTTTCTCGGTTTTTCATTATAAATTCAATTTTTTCTAAAGAAAAATTTTTCTTTAACAACGGTCTATGAACTTCATTTTTAATGCGGTTATAAATTTCATCGGGCGTGGCTTTAAGATAGATTACATGACCGTTTGAGAGCATGATTTTTCTGTTATCTTCATTTTCAAAAGCTCCTCCGCCTGCAGAAATTATTTTATTTTCACCGATACAGAATTTTTTTATCTTTTCTGTTTCAAGCATGCGAAAATACGGTTCTCCGTGTTTTAAAAAGATTTCCGAAATCTTTTTTTGAGTGCTCTTTTCTATTTCCGAATCAATATCAATATATTGAAAGTCAGTAAGTTTTTCTGCTAAAGCGGCTCCAACGGTAGTTTTCCCGCTTCCCATCATGCCTATTAAAATAATATTTTTCTTCATACAAATATTTTACAATAAAAAAAGACTTGCTTATCTATGCAAGTCTTTTAATAAGTTGGATTTTTAATTTTTATTGAACAGCTAAAGATTGTCCGTTTGTCATTTTACTTAAAACTTCGATAGCTTTTTGTAATTGAACGTCGTTTTTATTCTTGATATCTTCTTCTGTTAATTTAACCTCGATGTCAGGAGTAATACCTTTTTTGTTAATATCAGTTCCGTTAGGAGTTAAATATTTTTGTATTGTGATATTGATACCTGCTTCGTAAGGAAGTTTGTTGATTTCCTGAACAAGACCTTTACCGAAAGATTGTTCCCCGATAATTACTGCTCTGTGGTTATCTTTCATAGCACCTGAGAAGATTTCTGATGCTGAAGCCGAACCTTTGTTAATCAATACTACTACCGGTTTTTTTGTATAAACACCTGAAGAAGCTCTTTGAGTTTCTTTATAACCGTCTCTGTCAACAGTACTTACGATTGTACCGCCGTCAAGGAACATATCTGATATATAGATTGCATTTGTTAACAATCCGCCGGGATTTGAACGAAGGTCTATAATAAATCCTTTTTTGTTTTTAGAATTGTTTAATATAGAACCGAATTCACTTGCTGCGTTTCTGCTGATAAAAGAACTTAATCTGATATAGCAAAAATCATCAGGCATATTGATTTTATCAGGAATTTTTTGTGAAATTGATTTAATTTCAATTTCAGCACGTGTAATTGTGTAAGTTTTAGGTGCTGCATCTTTACGTTTTACAAGAAGGGTAACCTGAGTTCCTTCTTTACCTCTGATTTTGTCCGCAGCTTTATCAACTGTAATCCCTTTTGTGCTTGCTCCGTCAATTTCTAAAATTTCATCGTCTGCCAGAAGCCCTGCTTTTTCTGCAGGAGTATCTTCAATCGGTGCAATAACCATTAATTTACCGTCTTTAACCCCGATTTGAATACCGATACCTTTTAAAGAACCTTTGATAGAGTTTGTTTCATCTGCAAATTCTTTAGGATCTAAAAATTTTGTGTAAGGGTCATTTAAACTTGCAACCATTGTGTTAATCGCAACGTAAGCATCCTCGTTAGTCACAATTTTGCTGTCATATTTATGACGCCATTTTGACCAGTTTTGGGCATTGTTTGTCTGGTCAACGAATTTCATGTTAACCAATCTCCAAACATTGTCATACAAATCCACAGGACTGTATGCAAACACGTTATCTCTGATAACCCAGCCGGAGAGGAATAAAAACGCCCCTAAAAATATAATACTTTTCTTCATAATGTTTCTCATTCTTAAACTATTTCCTCCAAATACTCTTAACCTTGTTGTACAACTGTAATTATTAAGATGTTTTCTTTATAAAAAAGTTTCCTACAAAAGTTTAAAAGTTTTTTTTACATAATAGCATACTTCCTTGAAAAAAGAAAATTTTCATTATGCTTTAACACTATTTATTATCATCACACATTAAAAGATAGGTTAATAGATTAAGTTTTGAATTTGCTTCGACATAAGATTCAAGAGAAATTTCGAAGTTATTTTTAATAATTTCTTTAGTCATTTCAATGTTTTTCATCATTTCTTTTTTTAAAGAATTATTCATAATTTATCCTTTCAAGTTTATAACATGATTATTTTACACCATGGAAGAAAATAAATCAACAAAAAACGGAAATATTATTAATAAATATAATCGTGTGTCGTTTAAAATGTCAATGTGGCTGATTTTCAAGAGGTGTAAATATCGCTGATAATAAACACATGGATAACGAATATCTGAAAAAATTTGCGCAGCATTTGAAGAAGATTAGGAAAGCAAAAAATATTAAGCAGGATGACTTTTTAGATGTTAACGGAATATCCCGCTCAACTATTGCTATGGTGGAAACTGCTAAAACAGATATTACTTTATCAAAATTGAAAATTATTGCCGATACTCTGGGCGTAAATCTGAAAGAACTTTTGGATTTTGATTAAATAAATTCTATTACAACGATTTCGGGCGGGCAGTTAAATCTTACAGGTAAAATGCTTGTACCCAAACCTTTTGAGGTGTAAACTTTTTTACCGTTATCGTTCACAAACCCGTCTGCGTATTTTAAATCATAAGCTGAGGGCACAATTAATGCCCTGTTAAGTCTGATTTGTCCTCCGTGAAGATGTCCGCAAAGTGTTAAGTTCACGCTATCAGGAACATCGGGCATTATATCTGGAGTGTGGGAAAGTAATATAACGGGCTGTTTTACATTGTTTAGTGCTTTGTTTAAATCAGGTTTTCCCGTCTGCATGTCGTCTACACCTGCGATACAGAATTTTTCAAAACAGATGTTTTCGTTTAATAAAACTTTTATCTTATTCTTTTCTAATGAGGAGATAACTTTAGATTTTCCCTGCCAGCCGTCATGATTACCAATTACAGCGTAGGTTTTAGGCCTGATTTTTGACAGCTCAAAAGCAATTTCATCAACAGGCATAGTGAATGAGCAGTCGTGACCGTTTACAAAATCTCCGCCAAGAAGCACAATATCTGCGTTTTGCTTGTTTATTGCCTTTACTGTTCTTTGAATTCTGTATTTTTCATACGGCTTAATATGAAAATCGCTGGCAAAAACAATTTTAAGCCCTTTGAGTTTGTCATCTTTTACAGAAAGTTTTTTTACAGTCAAAATGTTTGGTTCAATAAAAACCGACCAGATAAACAAACCGAGTATAAGAAATATAATAATAAACAATAACTTCACTTTTTTATTATACACTAATTTTTTGTAATTGAGTTTGCGAGAAAAATTAAAATTTTTCCGCATCCTCAATTATGTTTTTCAAGATGCCTCCGGCTCTGCTGCAAAACTCTGTGTATTCATTTTGCTTATCTTTGTAATCGTTAATGAAGCTTTTAACCCAGTTTCCATGCTTTATTTTGAAATTTTCTGTTATTTGAATAACATCTTCGATTTCCTCAAGATGTTTTGAAGTCAGAATTATGAGCTTAAAAGGTTTTCCCTGTCTTTTTTTGCGCAAAACTTCATAAAGTTTTTTAATATATTTTGTGTCAGGCACAAATTCAAAATTTGAATAAATAAAATAAATTGTTTTATCGGATTTAAGGATTTGCAAAAAGTTGTGTATTCTTTCTTTGTAACGGTTTTCAAATTGTATTTTAGAAAGTTTGTAATCGTGCGGGTACAACTCCTCTGAAATAGTCAGATTATCAAAATAAGTTTTAAAATCGGTTTCAATAAATTTGATAATTTTTTTCAAGTCATAACTTCTGCATAAATCAAAAGGAAGCGTTTTTTCGCCGTATATTTTTCGCGGTTTCAGTTTAACGGCAGTTGTGAGCACTCTTGGCAGGCAGTCGCTTCCAAGAGAAATGATATGGAAATTTTGTCTTTTGAAGCGTACATAATCAACGAAAGAAAAATAGAACAAAAAATTTCTGACATTTTTTCTTAGTTTTTCGGGAAAAATAAAGCAGGTTAATAGTTTTATAAGTAATTTTTTTATTTTGAGCAAGTAGTACATATTATATTAAACTTATCCCAGATTTGGGAGACTTTTCTTAAATCATAACATTATAATCCCAAATATGGAATGTAAATGTTAACAAGAGGAATTTATTTTTACAATGAAAGATAGAGAAAAAGAATATTGTAAAATAATTGGTAATGCTATTCGACAGTTGAGAAAAAAGCAAACCCAAAAAAGTTTAACAATATTCGCTTATGAAAATGACATTCCTTCATCTACTCTTTCTCATATTGAGCTTGGGCAAAACCAACCTGGTATAGTTAATTTAAAAAAAATAGCTACAAGCTTGAACATTAGTTTACCTGAATTGATAACTATAATTGAAAAAAATTTGCCTTCTGATTTCTCTATTTTTGAAGATGACCATTATTAATTATCCTGATTTTTCCCACTTTTGGGATACAAAATAAAGAGCTATGTTTTACAATCCCAAATATGGAACTAAATTATTCTAAAGGAGCAATTGTTTACAATGAATGAAAAAGAAAAAGAATATTGTAAATTGATTGGTTCAATTATTAGAAAATTGAGGAAACAACAAAACAAAAGTCTATGCATCTTTGCATATGAAAACGATATTGCACGTTCAACTCTTTCCAGAATTGAAAAGGGAGAAAATGAATGTGGACTGATTACTCTAAAAAAAATCTCTGATGGACTTAACTGGAAAATGTCGGAGTTTTTTAAAAAGATAGAAGATAACAACGGTGATATTAGATTAATTGATGAGTAATATGTATTTAAATAAAAAAAACGGTCCAAAGACCGTTTTTTTTAACCTTCTACGTATTCTCTCAAGCGTTTGCTTCTGTTCGGGTGACGTAATTTTCTTAAAGCTTTTGCTTCAATCTGTCTGATACGTTCACGTGTTACGCCGAATAATTGTCCTACTTCTTCCAATGTTCTTTGGCGACCGTCGTCCATGCCGAAACGTAGTCTTAATACGTCACGTTCTCTCGGTGATAGAGTACAAAGAACTTCCGCCAAATCTTCTCTTAAAAGTTCTGAAGCTACTGTCTTAATCGGTGCGTCAGCTTCTTTGTCTTCAATAAAATCGCCTAAACGTGAATCTTCTTCTTTACCTATCGGTGTTTCCAATGATAAAGGTTCTTGTGCAATTTTAATGATTTCACGAAGTTTCGGAATAGAAACGTTCATTTCAATTGCCAATTCATCTTCTGTCGGTTTTCTTGAAAGTTCTTGAGCCAATCTTCTTGTAACTTTTTTAAGCTTATTGATTGTTTCAACCATGTGGACAGGAATACGAATTGTTCTTGCCTGGTCAGCAATCGCACGTGTGATTGCCTGTCTTATCCACCATGTTGCATAAGTTGAGAATTTAAATCCTCTTTCATGGTCAAATTTTTCCGCTGCACGGATTAAACCCAGATTTCCTTCCTGGATTAGGTCTAAGAACAACATTCCGCGACCTACATACTTCTTCGCTATACTTACAACCAAACGGAGGTTTGCCTGAACAAGTTTTCTCTTGGCAATAGCACCTGGTGTGCCGCCTTCAAGAATTTTTCTTGCCAATTCTATTTCTTCATTTGCAGATAATAATTTAATTCTTCCGATTTCTCTCAAATAAAGTCTTACAGGGTCATCAACTGCTATACCTTTAGGTACTTCAAAATCTGTTTCTGTTTCTTCCTGAGTATTCATCATATAAATATCTTCAAGATGAATTTTATTTTCTATTTTCTCAGTAACAATATCTTCAATATTATCAGTGCTAATATCCATGTTCATGTAATTCACGCTGTCAGCATCGGCTGCCAGAGAAGAATCGTCATCAATTTCGTGTAAATCAAGATTTTCATCATCCATAATACTTACGATAGAGGAGCCTGGTTGTCTTTTTTTAGTCATTCATTTTCTCCAATTTTAATCTGTTGTTTATCTTATCTCTAAGCTGCATTTGAATTTTTAGGGCTTCTGTTTCGTTATCATTTGCGCTTTTATATAAATTTCTGATTTTTTCTTTTTCTTTTTCTTTTTGACATTGATTTATCTTGTTGATATTTTCCATAACTGCCATTTGAAAATCTTTGTCATCAAGGTTTTGGAAGGTTTCGGAAGTTGTGATTAAATCTGTAATCAGGGACTGCACTTCCGTGTTGTTTATGAACGCTGTATACAGCTGTTCAATTAATTCTTTCACATTATTTACGGTACATGTTAATTTGTCAATTGTAGATTTTACATTTATTAACGTTTCGTCTGTAAACTCCGTGTCACCTATCATTTGCTTGATTTGTTCAAAGGAAAAGTGATTATCGGTTACTAGAAAAACGCTCAATAAATTTTTTTGCGCCTTTTCTAAAATCGGTATATTTTTCTTAACAATTTTATTAATTGTTGTTTCTGATGAGGATGATGAAACGCGATTGGCTTTTTTTACTTCACGCATCAATGCAGCTTCGTCGATATCAAGTGTATTAGCTATCATTCTCACGTATTCGGATTGTACAATCTCGTTTTGAATTTCATTCAATATAGGTAAAATTCTTTTAACCATTTGAGTTTTTTCAATAGGCGTTTTAGGTTTGTCTTTGATGATGTTGTTGAGCTGATAATCAAGCAGAAGCGGTGCATGCTGCATATATTCCCTGTAACTTTCGGCACCTACGGAACGGATGAATTCATCGGGGTCTTTACCTTCGGGAGGTGAAATAACTCTTATTTCGCAGGAATATTTGTCTTCTGATGTTGAAATATAGCTTTCATCAAACTGTTTTATATTGCCAAGCCCTGTGAACGCTTCTTTGATAAGCTCTGCATTTCTGCTTGTTGCTTTTTGTCCCGCGGAATCAGTATCAAAGGACAAGTAAATCTTTCTTGAAGCCGTATATCTTGATAAGAGCTTGATGTGTTCTGCTGTTAATGATGTTCCGCAGGAAGCTACGGCATTTTCTATACCGTGAGCCTGTGCAGAAATTACATCAAAATAGCCTTCCATTAAAATCACGCTGTCATTTTCTTTTATGGCTTCTTTTGCGGTGTAAAGCCCGTATAATAGTTTACTCTTATTATATATCAGCGAGTCGGATGAATTCAAATACTTTGGCTGTTGGTCTTTTTCAACAGCTCTTGCGCCGAATGCAACAAATTCTCCGAATTCGTTTTGAATAGGTATAATTACACGGTTTCTAAATCTGTCAATAAATTTTCCTTCACGTGTTCTCAAAATCAAACCTGATTTTTCCAGAATTTCGTCTGAAAATTCATTTCTGAATTTTTTATAAAAAGTGTCAAACTCTTTTGGAGCAATACCTAGCGTGTATTTTTCTATAATATCTTTAGTAATTCCTCTGCCTGAAAGGTATTCCATAACTTTTGTCGTTTCAGGTTCTTTGTCTTTTAGAAGTCTTAAATTATAAAATTCTGCAGCTTTAGTACAAGCCTTAATCATTTCGTCTTTTTGACCTTTTGATTCGCCTTTAACATAGTTTTTAGGCATTTCAAGACCAAAGCGTTCCGCAAGTTCTCTGATAACTTCTATGAACTCTTTGTTTTGGGTTTTCATTATGAAGGTTAGAGCGTCGCCCCCTTCTCCGCAGCCGAAACATTTATATATTCCCAAATTCGGGTTAACAGAAAATGAAGGTGTTTTTTCTTTGTGGAAAGGACATAAACCCCAGAAATGACCGCCGTTTTTCTTTAATATTACCCTTTCGGATACAACTTCCACTATGTCAAGACGGTCTTTTATTTGAGCTATTAATTCTTCTAATGTGTTTGACATAATTACACTTTATCATTAAAAAAATTTTTTATCAAAATACTACCAATTAGGGTAGTTGATTATGCATTATTAGTATATATCATGGTTATATTATGAAGGAGTTACTAAAACAAGCTGAGATAAATGATGTTGTATATGTTGACGATATAAGAGAGCTTAGAGGTATTCAAGGGCTTACATCT
Source organism: Candidatus Gastranaerophilales bacterium (assembly GCA_900548405.1). Classification (GTDB taxonomy): domain Bacteria; phylum Cyanobacteriota; class Vampirovibrionia; order Gastranaerophilales; family Gastranaerophilaceae; genus Stercorousia. Next base: position 17,378 of record UNSJ01000022.1, read on the forward strand.
AAAAGACTCTGTATAATTAAAACTGATTTTAGAGATATAAATAAGATAAAAAAATTTTGTAAATCTCACGGTAATTTAGAAGTTTGGCTTGCATCAGAAGAAATCTCCCGAAAAAACATTTTAAAGGCTAATTTATGCGGCATCAGAAACGTTATAGAGTATCCTATTCATCAAAATTTAATCTCTGATTTAATCAAAGAAAAAAAATTAGAAATTGAAGAAGAAAAAAATTTTAAAAATCATATTTCTTTAAAAGGCTTAAAAGTTATGATTGTTGACGACAATCCTTTTAATACACAGCTTTTGGAAGAAACTCTTTCTGCACTTGAACTAAACCTTGTAACTTGCCAAAAACCTCTCGAAGCCGCAAGAATAGTGCAGGAAGAAGAATTTGACCTGTTTCTGCTTGATATTATGATGCCTGAATTATCGGGGTTCGATTTAGCAGAAATCATCAGAAGCTCAGATAAAAATGCTAACACGCCTCTTATGTTTGTTTCTGCACTTTCTGATACAGAGAATAAAATAAAAAGTTTTGATTACGGTTCTTATGCTTATATTGAAAAGCCTTTCGATATCAAAGTTGTCAGAGCCCAAATCTGTACTCTTTTAAAAACAAATAACGAAAGAAAAGAACTTGAGAAACAAAAAGAAAAATATTGGGCTATGGTCACGCACGATATGAAAGGACCTGTTTATGCAGAGGTTTCGGCGTTAGAATTTGTTCTTAATCAGTACGGAAAAAGTTTGGACGATGTTCAAAAAGAAATTTTGCAGGACATTTTAAGTTCGACAAAGTATTTAAAAAATCTTGTAAATAATGTCTTGATGAAATACAAAGACGATAACGGAAATCTTGTTATTAAAAAAGAGCTGCATTCTTTTAAAAAGCTGATTAAAGAATGCCAGAATGAAGTAAAATACATTGCAGCAGAAAAAAATCAAATTATTACTGTGGATTATGATGCTGAGGCTGATGAGTTTTTCTTTGACTTGGCTGAAATAAAACGTGTAATTAATAATCTTTTAACAAATTCTCTCAAATATGGAACAAAAGATTCAGAAATAAGTATAATTATAAGTGAAGACGATGATTATATTATTTTTGCAATTTCAAATACAGGAATAGGTGTTACGCTAAAAGACCCGAATGAAGTATTTGAAAAGTTTACATCATACTCCGAAGAACACAGAAGCATTAATACAGGTTTGGGATTATACATTGCCAAGCAGATAATTGTAGCTCACGGCGGTCAAATTACTATAAACAGTATTCCAAACAAAACTACAACTTTGACATTTACGCTCCCTAAAATTATGAATGCTTGATGTTCTGTGTTTTTTTCATATAATATAAGCTATGAAGTATAGAAATAACGTTAGAAACTTTTGTATAATTGCCCACATTGATCACGGTAAATCTACCCTTGCAGACAGACTGCTTGAAAAAACAGGTACTGTGGCGCAGCGGGATATGCAGAATCAAATCATGGATTCTATGGAAATTGAGCGTGAACGCGGTATTACTATCAAACTTAACTCTGCAAGAATGAATTACAAAGCAAAAGACGGAAAAGATTATGTTTTAAACTTAATTGATACACCTGGACACGTTGATTTTTCTTATGAAGTTTCACGCTCTCTTGCTGCTTGTGAGGGTGCTTTGCTTATTGTAGATGCAACTCAAGGGGTGGAAGCTCAAACGCTTGCCAACGTTTATCTTGCTATTGAACAAAATTTAGAAATTATTCCCGTAATTAATAAGATTGACCTTCCTTCAGCCGATGTTGAAAGAGTTAAGGAAGAAATAGAAGAAGTTTTGGGAATTGATGCATCGCTTGCTATTCCTGTGAGTGCAAAAGCGGGAATAGGTATTGAAGAAGTGCTTGAAGCGGTTGTTGATTTAATTCCTCCTCCTGTTGATAATACTGACAAGCCTCTTAGAGCAATGGTTTTTGACAGTGCTTATGACCAGTATCTCGGTACGCTTTGTTTCTTTAAGATTATGGACGGTAAAATCAGACTGGGTGACAAGGTTAAATTTATGGCATCCGACAAGGAATACGATGTTGTGGAACTGGGATATCAAACACCGGCAAGGGTTCAGGTAGATGAACTTGTATGCGGAGATGTAGGGTATTTTGCAGGCTCTATTAAAGAATTGACCAGATTTGTGGGTGATACTCTTACAAATATTGAAAATCCCGCAAAAGAACCTTTACCGGGTTATAAAGAAGCTTTGCCTATGGTATTTTCAGGTATGTATCCTGTTGATAACGACGATTATGCCGATTTAAAAGAAGCTCTTGAAAAATTGAAATTAAATGACAGCAGTATCACATTTGAACCTGAAACGTCAAGCGCTTTAGGTTTTGGTTTCCGCTGCGGATTTTTAGGTATGCTTCATATGGAAATCGCTCAGGAACGTTTAGAGCGTGAGTACGGGCTTTCACTTGTTACCACTGCGCCTTCGGTTATTTATAAAGTTTATAAAACAAACGGTGAAATGGTGGAAATTGATAACCCTGCAAATCTTCCTCCGGCACAGCTTCGTGATTATATTGAAGAACCGTACGTTAAGGTGCAGATTATTGCACCTAATGATTATGTCGGAACATTGATGGATTTGGCGCAGACTAAACGCGGTATATTTGTTAATATGTCTTATATTGATAAAGTCCGTGCAAGTCTTGAGTATGAAATTCCTTTGAGTGAAGTTATTACAGATTTCTATGATCAGTTAAAGTCGCGTACAAAAGGTTATGCAAGTATGGATTACGAATTTAAAGATTACAAACGCTCAAAACTTGTAAAACTCGATATAATGCTTGCAGGTGAAGTCGTTGATGCGCTTTCTGTTATTTGCCACGAAGACAGTGCATTTTATATTGGTCAAAAGCTTACAGCTAAACTAAAAGATATTATTCCGCGCCAGCTGTTTGAAGTTCCTATTCAGGCAGCAGTCGGAGGCAGAGTAATTGCCAGAACAAACATTAAAGCTATGCGTAAAAACGTTTTAGATAAATGTTACGGCGGAGATATTTCACGTAAGCGTAAATTGCTTGAAAAGCAAAAGAAAGGTAAGAAACGTATGAAATCCGTCGGTCGTGTGGAAGTTCCTCAAGAAGCATTTATGGCTGTTTTGAGTCTTGACGAGGAATAATACCGTTATCCTTTGCTTTTATTGCTGCCGATGTTCTGTTTTCAACCCCAAGTTTTTTATAAATTTGTGTCAAATGTGCTTTTACAGTGTGATGTGTAATAAAGAGTTTTCTCCCTATCGCCTTATTGCTCTGACCATCAACAATTAATTTTAAAACTTCTATTTCTCTATCTGTTAAATCAAAGTTATTCTCAATTTCCATATTATTGTTCATTCGCTTTCTCTTTTTCACCCTATAACAATATTAACAAAACGACATATTTTTGCTATTAGCCAAAAGTATACATTGTAGTCATACTGCATATATCCGCGTTTTGGGTGTTTTATTGATATGTAAAGAAATGTAACTTATTATGTAAATTATATATATGTTTTACGCAATTTTTAAATACAAAAATACTTTATATAAATATGGAAATCATTTAATAGGAAATAATCAATAAATCTATTAAGAGAATGTGAGTAAATGAAAAACGGAGATCAGGACATGGTATCAATTAACGGTAATTTCGGGTTTTTTGAAAAGAAAAACAAGGCAGCTGGCAAACCTGCGGGTGAAGCAGCTGAAACAAAGGAAACAATTCCCGTAGCTGAAGGAAAACCTCAAACTAAAGAAATTTCTGAAGCACGAATGAAAGAATTAATGGAACTTGAAGCAGAACAAGTTAAACAAAGATTTAACGAAACATTAGGTTTCTATAAAACTACTTCAGCTCCAAAAGACGTAGCTATTAAGAGTGAAATGGCAGCATTGGCAAATGAAATGGGTATTAAATTTAACCCTAAAACAAAAGTAACTCAAACAACTACAACAGCTTTGAAAAATGATTTTGCAAACCTTGGCGGAGATTACGGCAGAGCTCAACAAGTAGCTGAATTGTATTCGGAAGCAGCAAAATTAGGATACAATGCTTCAACAATTGAATCATATAACCGCGAAGGTATTAAAAAATCTGTATTAGATAATCCGCTTGAAGCTTATTTCGGATAATAATCCATAAATAAACATTTACTCACAAATTTAAAAGACCGATAGTAATATCGGTCTTTCTGTTTGTTAAAATTTGTAAAGAAAACTCTAAAAATCTGACTTTTTCCTAAAGTTTATTAATAAATATGCCGATACCCATTATGTGAGTAAAAAACGGAGAAGTGCAATATGACAAACAAAGTTACAGGAAATGGGAAACAAACAGATTTAAAGGCTCTGCAAGCATATTATGAAGCATTGCAGGCTAAGAAAAATGAAAAAGAACAAAAAACAGAACAAAAGACAACTGCAAAAGCTGAAGTGAAAAAGGTTGATGTAAGCGCGCTTGATGCTACTGCTGCTCAGATTTGGGGAATTCAACTTACAAAAGCAACCGATACATCAGAAAAAGCTACAAGAGCAAGAATGGAACTTGCAATGAAAAATGATCCGTTCTTTACAGCTTTAAACGACTTGCAGGGAATTGAAAGCACTGATTTTGCATCATTTGCGTTAGCAAATATTAAAGGGGTTGATGCAGACAAATTAAATAAACACTTAAACAGAGCAGTAAGTCAGGAAACACAACAAGGTGTATCTGAATTGATGGACTTGATGCTCGCATAAAAGCACTTATAAATACAACATTTACTCACACTATTTTAAAATGACCGATGTATTTTTATATCGGTTTTTTTATTTAATTTGCTAAGTAAAAAAATGCCTGCAATAGTGAGACTTGCAGGCACATTACTTTAAATTTATTTTTAAAGTAAAGAGGTGATGATTATATGTTTTTTTAATTTACATAGTCGTATGGTTTACTTCCCGTAGCCTTGTATAAGCCGATTGCATCTACCATGCATTCAACTTTTTGCTGGGCTACAAGTTTATCTATTGTTAACAAGTTTTCGTGATATTGAATTAAGTCTAATTTAGAAATTGTTCCTTCATTATACTTATGTTCGTTATACTTGTAATCTGATTTTTCCAGTTCAGCCTGCTTCATGGTTTGAGCCATTTTATCTTTATCTAATTTAGCTGCAACCAAAGCATCGTTGACTTCCTGAATAGCTACAAGATTAGTTTTGTAGTAATCTTGCAGGACTCTTTCATAAGTTGCCTTTTTCAATCTTAAGTTAGCTGTTAATGAACCGCCTGTAAATAACGGAGCCATTATACCTCCTGCAAGTCCCATAAGCATGTTTTTAGTGGTAAATACGCTTCCGATATCGCCTGCATTAAATAATGCAAGTCCTAAGATATTAATTGACGGAAGGAATTCTTTTTTTGCCACTCTTACATCTATTCCTGCCTTTTCAACCATTAACTCGGCTCTTACATAGTCAGGTCTTTGGGTAATAATTTCTGACGGAATTTGTGAAGGAACAGCAAGTTGATAATTTAAATTATCAAGCGAAGTTCTTTCGATAGAATGCGCATTTTCAGGACTTTCACCAAGCAATACGCAGAACTGGTGAAGTAATTTTTTTCTCTGTTTTTTTAACTCTATTAAATCGGTTTGGCCTTGAACTAATGCTTTATTAGCTTTAATTGTATCTGCTGTTGATGTTAGACCTTCTTTATTTCTTATTAACATCAAATCATAAATACTTTGTCTTGAATTAACGATTTGTTCTTGAAGTTCAATAGTCTTATCAAGTTTTATGATATTCAAATATGTTGTTCCTACGGCAGAAGCAATAGATATATATGCAGCTCTTTCATCAAGTTTTGAACCTTCATACAGTTTTTTAACGGCTTTTGTTTTATCTCTGTTTTTTAAAAAGATATCAGCTTCGTAGCTTACCATTGCCGGTACAGCAAAAGACATTTCCGTGCTTGTTTTACCGGGCATTTTTAAAAATGCCGGAGCTCCGCCAACAGTTGCTGAAGGTAATTCTTTTGCAAACTGGTTTTTAACATTTTGGTAATATTCTTCAACGTTGATTGAAGCCATTTTCAAATCATAGTTGTTTAGAACAGCTTTTTCAATGTAACTGTTTAATAAATCATCGTTAAAGTTGTCCCACCAATTCATGTTTACATATGCAAATTTATATTCATCACTGTTTTTTGTTTTCTTATTTTTCTTAACCATGCTCTTGAATTGTTTTGGGGCAGCGGTAGATGTATTATTATTTTCAACGGCAAGTACAGGCATGAAATTCATGCTTATAAAACCTGTTAATAATGCTATGGATATAACCTTTTTCACTTGTATTTAATTCCTCTTTTTAACTACTTGCATTTTTAATAATCATATGTTAGCATAATATTGTTGTAAATGCAACATATATTTTTTACAACAAACTTGAAGATAATAATTTAAATAATAATAATAATTGGAAATAATGAAAGAAAATAAATTACTACATTATACAGACAGTATACATTATGAACTGGAGCAGGCAGCAAGATTAATGAGAATATTAACTTCTCAATTGTTTAAAAAGCTTGACATAGGTTTATCTATGGATGAATATGCAGCTTTAGATACTGTTTCTATTAATGCTGGAATTTGTCAAAGAGATTTAGCAAAACTGATTATAAAAGATAGAGCGAACACCGGTAGAATTTTAAATTCTCTGGAAGAAAAAGGATTTATTACCCGATTTATTGATACAAAAAATAACAGACTTGTTAAGAAAATGGGAGTGACAGAAAGAGGATATAAAGAATTAGATGCTATCAATAAAAAAATTAAAGGTTATTTTGACGGCGTAACTAAAAAAATATCCCCCGAAGAAGTTGACAGAGTTCAGGAAACCTTGAGAGCTTTCAGGTTAGACCTGGAAAAAGTAGTAGAAATGAATATATAATATTAAATGTAAATTTATAAAGAGGTAAAAATGGAAGAGCAAAATACAAATATTGAAGAACAAAATATTCAATCAGAGGAAGTTAAAAAAGAGCATAAACCGTTCAAAAGATTTATTGCTATGGGTGTAGGAATTGTTGTTGCAGCTGCAACCGCATATTTTGTACATGATGCCCTAATGTTCCAATCAACAGATGATGCATACGTTGAAACAACTACTGTTCAAGTAGCACCGAGAGTCAGCGGTCAGATTACAGATGTTTATATTACTGATAACCAAAAAGTGAAAGAAGGCGATTTGGTTGCCAAAATAGATCCTGCGGATTATGAGGTTAAACTTGCTCAGGCTGAAGCAAAATATGAAAGAACTCTGTTAAATCAAAAAAATGCTAAAGCTAATTTCAAAGCAATGCAGTCTAACATTGATGTTGCAAGAAAAGATTTAGACAGATATAAAAACTTATTTGCACAAGGTGCTGTTTCTAAACAGACTCTTGATGCTGCTCAGGCTAAATACGATTCGGCTCAAGCTAACTTGACACAGGCAGAAGAATCTTTATTGTCACAAGGCGGAAGTAAAGTTGCTGATGCTGATTTAAAAGAAATAAAAGCGTTAAGAGATAAAGCTAAACTGGATTTATCATACACAAATATATATGCGCCTCAAACAGGAACTGTTTCAAACAGACGTGTTGAAAAAGGTATGTATGTTAATGTAGGTTCACCTCTTTTTGTAATCGTTCCTGAAGATGTTTGGGTTGTTGCAAACTTTAAAGAAAACCAGTTGCGCCACATGAAACCCGGTCAGGTTGTAGATATTAAAGTTGATACTTATCCAAATAAAGTTTTCAAAGGAAAAATCGACAGTATTCAACGTGCTTCAGGTGCAAAATCAAGCTTGTTCCCTCCTGAAAACGCTGTGGGTTCATTCGTAAAAATTGTACAAAGAATACCTGTAAAAATCGTATTCACAGAAAACATTGACCCTAACCAATATAATATTGTACCGGGAATGTCTGTTGTACCAAAAGTTAGAGTTAAGTAGTACAGATTTAAAAGAGTGAAGCGTTTAAAACTTCACTCTTTATTCATAAAAAAAGGATTTACTATGTCTGGAACAGTTGAAAAAGCCGAAGAATGGAAACCTTCGGGAAATCCCTGGTTATTAATTTTACCTGTAATGCTTGCAACTTTTATGTATGCATTGGATGAAACAGTTGCTAACGTTGCATTACCGCATATTGCAGGTACTTATTCAGTCAGCAGTCAGGAATCTATATGGGTTTTGACAAGTTATCTGATGGCAAGCAGTATTGTTATTCCGATGATTGACTTTTTCTGTAAATTTCTCGGAAGAAAAAATTTCTTTATGCTGGGTGTATTTGTATTTACGATAGCATCATTTTTATGCGGTATTTCGACTTCAATCGGGATGATTGTAGTTGCTCGTGCTTTACAGGGCTTTGGCGGTGCTTGCCTGATGCCTATGGCGCAGTCCGTTTGTATGGAAACATTTACGGGTGAAGCCAGAAACAAGGCAATGGCTGTATTCGGATTAGTTGTTATTGTAGCGCCGATTTTGGGTCCTGTTATGGGCGGATGGATTACTGAAAACTGGTCTTGGCCTTACATATTTTTTATTAATGTGCCTGTTGGTTTTATTTGTATTGCTCTGGCTAAAAAATTCCTTGAAGACCCTCCTTATGCGAGAAAGCAGCAAAATGTGCATCTTGATAAATCAGGATTTTTATGGCTTTGTATATGGTTAATCCCTTTACAGATTGTATTTGATAAAGGTAATGATGCCGACTGGTTTAATGCACCATGGATTTGCTGGTTAAGTGTAATAGCTTTAACAGGTGCGGTTTTATTCTTTATTTCACAGGTAAAACATAAAAATCCGCTTGTAAAACTCGATGTATTTAAAGATTCCAATTATCTCTGCGGTACAGGCATGCTAATATTAATTAATGCCGTATTGCTTGCATCTTTGGCAATACTGCCTCAGCTTTTGCAGTATATGCTCGGTTATGATTCATTCTTGAGCGGTCTTGCTATTATGCCGAGAGGCTTGGGAGCTTTTACTGCTTTAATGATATTCGGTGGCCTGGGAGGTAAAATCAGCTACAAGACTTATGGAATAATAGGTCTGTTATGTCTTGGAACAGGCGGATGGATGCTTGGAATGTTAAATCTTCAAATTAATCCAATGAATATTGCTGTACCGAATTTTGTATTTGGTGTTGGTCTTGTGTTTACAATGATGCCTATTACAACTTTGTCTTGCATCACTCTTAGAAATGACCAGATGACAAATGCATCAGGACTTCAAAATTTATTAAAAACAATAGGCGGTGCAATCGGAACATCTCTTGTTGCAACAATGATTTCAAGATTTTCACAAGTACATCAGCACGGTCTTGTAAAATCTATGAATGAATTAAATCCTAATTTTGCGGAAAGAATAAATATGTACGCAAATTCTTTGATACATCAGGCAGGAGATATGATGAATTCTACCTACTTAGCAGGTAAGATGTTATACAACCAGCTAATACAACAATCAACATTATGTGCCTACATGACTACCTTTAAAGTATTTGCTGTGGCATGTTTTATTTTGATACCTTTTATGTTTCTATTAAAAGGTGAACAGAAAGCTAAAAATTAAGATAGAGAGTTATGACAAACGAACAAATAAAAGAAGAGTGGAAACCAAAAGTTAATCCATGGATAATGATAATACCTGTTATGTTATCGGTATTTATATATGTACTTGACGGTACAATCGGTAACGTAGCGCTGCCTCACATGGCAGGAAGTTTCTCGGCCACGCGTGATGAATCCTGTGGATTTTAACAAGTTATTTGATTGCAGCAGGCATAGTTATACCTGCTGTTGATTTTTTCAGTAAGGTATTCGGACGTAAAAACTTTTTTATAATAAGTATTTTATTATTTACAGTTGCATCAATGCTTTGCGGTATGGCAAAAAATATTGAATTTATGATTTTTGCCAGAATTTTGCAAGGTTTCGGAGGCGGCGGAATTCTTCCGATATCTCAGGCAATTATTATCGAAAGCTTTACCAAAGAGCAGCGCGGAGCTGCTATGTCTGTTTTCGGTATGGGCGTAATCTTAGCACCTATTATAGGACCTGTTCTCGGGGGTTGGATTACTGATAACTGGACCTGGCCTTGGATTTTCTATATAAATGTTCCTTTCGGATGTATAGCGGCATTGCTTTCAAAAAAATTAATTGAAGATCCGCCGTATGCCAGAAAACAAAAGAATGTAAAAATAGACGGGAAAGGATTTTTCTTTCTTGCCGTTTGGCTTATAACCCTTCAAACCGTGCTTGATAAAGGTAATAACGCTGACTGGTTTAATGCAACCTGGATTTGCTGGACATTTGCCGTGTCTGTTGTGGCTTGTATAATGTTTTTCCATTCACAGCTTACAAATAAAGATTCTTTGATAGACTTATCTGTATTTAAAGATAGAAACTTTTCGGCAGGTACTATTATTTCCGTTGTTATTCAGGCAGTATTATATGCATCTCTTGCCATTCTGCCTCAGTTCTTACAAAGCATGCTGGGATATACTGCATTCTTAAGCGGTGCTACGATGATGCCCAGAGGTCTTGGAAGTATGACCGCAATGGTTATGACTGCAACTCTTTCAAACAAAATTGATAACAGAATTCTTGTAGGTGTCGGATTAAGTTTGCTCGGTGCTTCTACACTTGCTTTTGGTTCGTTAAATCTTCAGATTTCAAATATGAATATTGCAATTCCAAACTTTGTAATGGGTATAGGTATGGGTTTATCTATGGTTCCTATTATGAATTTGTCTGTTGACACTTTAAGAAACGAGCAGATGACAAATGCAACAGGTATTCAAAACTTGCTTAAAAACATAGGTAGTGCAATCGGAACATCTCTTGTTGCAACAATGCTTACTCGTTTTTCACAGGTTCACCAGTATATGATGGTTGGCAAAACCAGTGAATTAAACCCTGCTTTTATCGAGCGAGTTCAATCAACAGCAGCAGCTTTGTCAGGTTATGCTGAACAATCCGTTGCACAGTATATGGCTCAATATTCTTACTACGGTCAACTTGTAAAACAATCAACTTTATGGGCATTTATAGATTCGTTCAGAATCTTCTATAGATTCGTTCAGAATCTTCGGTGCTTTATGTATAGCAGTAATACCGCTTTTATTATTAATGAAAAAAATTAAAAAGACTGAAGTATAAGTACTAAAAAATAATTAAAAAGAAGAAAACCGGTATCTTTATAGATACCGGTTTTCCAGGCTTCGAATAAATTGTACTGTGTTTTTGGTTATACTCCTCTTTTCGCTCCCGCTCAAGGGGAGGAAAGATGTTTTCGTGTGAGCCCTTATCAGCCGCTTCGGCTTTTTACCGAATGACTATATCTCTCACATTATTCAGAACAACCAAATGCAATAGTAACGTGTTCTCTTGGATTTACTGCAGATATTTTGTATCCGCGAGGGTCAACAAGGTAAGCAAATTCGTCGCCTGTTGTTTGGAATAAGCCCATTGTACCTGACAATGCTGTTCTTGTTACGTCGATAGGAGCCTTAACTGTTTCCCATAAACCGTCACCCAAGTTACGTGCTGCTGCACCGAATTGTCCTTGGAATGCGTGACCTAACATATAACCTGCATCATTTGATACGTTTTCAACAGCGTTACCCAGATTTGTAACAACACCGCCTACTGTTCTGCCTGTAACACCTACTAATGAACCTGCAAGTGTGAAAGGCATTTCTACTAATCTTGCTACAGGGTTAACCTGTTTTGATTTATTAACTTGTGCTTGTAAAATTTGTTTTGGTAATTTAGTTTTGCAATCACCGTTTTTGATATCAGTGAATGATAATTTTAAAGCACCTTTGTCACAGCCTGAAGGTCTGATAACTTCTACAACCTGACCTGTTACGGTTGAACCGCAAGGGTAAGTTACACCGTTAATTGTAACGTCTTCAAGAGTGTTAGCTCTGAAGTATTGACCTACGTGAGATGATTTTGCAGTTAACTGGTCAATCATTTTAACTTTTAATGTAGGGATTTTAACGATTTCTTCTTGTTCAACAAAAGCATTTTTGTTTACAGGACAAGCAGGGCAGATGTTGTTAGCTGTTTTAGGGTTAGTGTCGTAACCTAATGCTACACGAACTGTTTGCATCATTGATGCTACTTCTGCACGAGATGCTTCTTTGTTAGGCATAATCATGTTTGGATTAGGCATATCTTTTAAAGCACCGTTTTCTAAAGATTTAGCAACCGGAATTCTTGCCCAGTTTGGAACTGCGCCGCCGTCTGCGTATCTGCTTAAGATTTCGTCAGCTTTGCATTGGTCGATGTCGCAAGTCATACCTTTAGCAATGGTTGTTAATGCTTCAACCCTTGTTACAGGATGGCTTGGTTTGAAGTTGCCGTCAGGATAGCCTTTCAACAAGTCTTCGTCAACTGCTTTTGCAATTGCTGCATTAGCCCAGTTGCTTTTTGGTACATCTCTGAATAAACCTTCACGAGGCATATCGCATTTGTCAAGGTTGAATCCTTTAACTAAGATTGTAGCGAATTCAGCACGGGTAATGTTTCTATTTGGTTTAAAGTAACCGTCAGGGTAACCTACTACTACATCGTTAATTGCTAATTTGTCGATGTCGCATGCTGCCCAGAACCCGTTTGGAACGTCGGGAAATTGACAGCCGCCTAAGTTAGCAGCAGCACCTGTTGTTTGCATAATTTGGTTTGGAATTTCATAAGGTACGAAAGATTTTCTAACCGCATCAATAGAGTTTGTTGATTGGAAGTCGATTGGGCAGTTGTTACCGTCCATTAATCTTTCGTTTCTGTCGATAGGGATACCGTTGTGTCTTGTAGGTGCTTCGTTAAGACAAGGCATTTGAGTTGCCGCACCGGTAATTTGTCCGTCTGTTGCAACAGTTGCACCGTTTACGTTAGATGAAAGTATTCTTGGTGTGCCTGCAAGCGGTGTGTCTGTTGAAAAGATTGAGTTTGCAGGTTGACCTACATAGTTGTTTGTACCGTAAATTGCGTTAGGGTAACCATAAACCTGTTTCATGTCTTTTCTGTCAGGTTTGCCTGTTTGAGGGCAAATAGCACATGCAGGTTCTGCAGGTTTGTCACAACTGATTTCGTCAGGACATCCGCAGTCTGATTTTTTAGGTTTTTCACATGGATCGCATGGTTTGTCGCACGGATCTAAGCATGGATCAGGTTTTTTACAATCGCAATCAGGCAAAGCTTTCTTGCATTTGTTGCATGTGTTTGGTTTAACCGTTTCACACGGGCATGCAGGACCTGTTACTACAGGCAGCGGTTCAGCGCATGGGGCCGGAGTT
>UNSJ01000023.1 GCA_900548405.1 Candidatus Gastranaerophilales bacterium
TCCCTTTTCCCTTAAATTCACGACCTAATGGTCGCTTTTTTTTTAAGTTAAATAATTATTAAGAACACTCTGGGCAAGACTTTTTATGCTAAAATAAAAACATAAGAAGGAGAAGTGTATATGGGACAAACTTTAGCTGAAAAAATAATTTCCGAACACGCCGACAAAGAAGTCAGAGCAGGCGAATTGGTTATAGCACGTGTTGATGTTGCAGCAGTACAGGACGGAACAGGTCCTTTGACAGTTCAGGAATTTAAAAAATTAGGAAAAGAAAAGCTAAATAATCCCGAGAGAACAATATTATTTATTGACCACGCATCTCCAAGTCCGAGAAAAGAACTTTCAAATACTCATACTGTTTTAAGAGATTTTTCAAAAGAATATGGTGCAGTTTTATCAGACGTAGGAGCAGGAGTATGTCACCAAAGATTAATTGAAACCTTTGTTAACCCTTGCGAAATACTTGTAGGAGCAGATTCTCACACCTGTACATCAGGTGCGCTCGGAGCTTTTGCAACAGGTATGGGTTCGACAGATATAGCGGTTGCAATGGCTTTAGGTAAAACCTGGTTAAAAGTACCTGCAACATTTAAAATTGAAGTTAATGGAAAATTTAAAGAAGGCATATGTTCCAAAGATTTAATGCTTTATCTTATAGGTATGATAGGTGCTGACGGAGCAACTTACAAAGCTTTGGAATTTTGCGGCGACACAATTGAAAACATGGAAATGTCAGAAAGATTTACTTTAGCTAACATGGCTGTGGAAGCAGGTGCTAAAGCAGGTTTATTTGTTGCTGACGAGAAAACAAAAGAATTTTTAAAATCCCGCGGACGTGAAGATAAATTCAGGACATTAAAACCTGACAGTGATGCTGTTTATGAAAGAGTTATTAAAATAAATGCAGAAGATGTACCTCATACTGTTTCTTGTCCTCATACAGTAGATAATACAAAAACTGTTGATGAACTCGGTCATATAAAAGTTGATCAGGTATTTGTCGGAACCTGCACAAACGGTAGAATAGAAGACTTGAGAATAGTTGCAGATATACTAAAAGGTAAAAAAGTAAACCCTGATGTCAGAATGCTTATTTGTCCTGCATCAAAAGATATTTATCTTCAAGCGCTGGATGAAGGCTTAATAACAATATTTGTAGAAGCTAATGCAGCAATTTTACCTCCGGGATGCGGGCCTTGTGTTGGTGTTCATGCAGGTACGTTAGCGGACGGTGAAGTTTGTCTTGCAACACAAAACAGAAATTTTCAAGGCAGAATGGGAAATGTACAAGGTTTTATTTATCTTTCATCACCTTATGTCGCTGCATATACATCATTAAACGGTTATATCAGCGCAAAATAAAAAACAATTCCAATTGTCTGCAAAAAAATATAATCCAGTGGTTATATAACAATGAATGAGCAATTCCTGACAAAAATTCCTTACTATAGGATGTAAGGAGAAGTTTATGTCAGGCAACAAATTGCAATACAAGAAAATGCCGCTGGAAGAACTTGTTGTTCTATCTCAGCAAAACGATTTTAAAGCTCTTGAAGAACTTATTAAACGAGAACAAAAAAACGTATTTGCAGCATTTTCATATCTTTGCAAAAAAAGAGAATGCGTTTCTGATTTAACGCAGGAGGCACTTCTTCGCGTTGCAAAAAATATACAAAGTCTTAAAAATCCTAAACTTTTTAAAGGCTGGCTTAACCAAATCATTACAAATCTTTTTTATGATGAATTGAGGAAATCGCAAAGACGCCCTGATACAGTTTCTATTGATGAAGATAATGACGGAACGGCATCAATCAAACTTCAGCTTCTCGACAAAAAATGCAAACCGCCCGAAAAATGTATATCAGCAGAACTTGAAAAAATAATCAAAGATGCAATTCTTGCACTACCGGAGCAATTTAGAATAGCTATAATTTTGAGGGAGCTTCAGGGCTTGAGCTACGAAGAAATTGCAAATGCAACACATTCAAGTGTAGGCACTGTTAAATCAAGAATTGCAAGGGCAAGAAATAAGCTTCAGGATGAACTTAAGGCCTATATTTAAAAGGAGAAATTATGCAGAACCAATTATCATGCGAACAAGTCGGTGCATTAATGCCGTTTTATATAGAAGATAAATTAAGTGCAAAGCTGTCAGAATATGTTGCCGAGCATTTAAGAAACTGTCCTGCTTGTATGCAGAAGTATGAATCTTTAAAAAAAATGGTAAATAAGTTTATAGACATTCAATCCGAAGAAATTGAAAACCCATATGTTACAAAGCAATATGAGGATTTCAAAGAAAACTTATCTGCATATATTGATAATGAGCTCAACGATGTTGAAAGTATTAAAATTAAAAAAATTGCGATTTCAAATCCTCTTGCAAGGCAAGACCTGGAAAATATTTATACATTCAAAAAACTTCTCCATTCATCCTTTGAAAAAACAAGAAACGAATTTAAAAATGACTACTCAAAGCATATAATATATCAAATTCAACAAAAAAGTGAAAGCAAAGAAGCAGATCCATTTATTAAACTTGCTATTTTGTTCTCTATAATGATTACCTTTATTGTTGCAGGAATTATTGCCTTTTTATATCTTTAAAGAACCTGATGAATGCTTCATAGCTGACATTTTTATATAAGCATCCATAGTTATTCCTCGAGGTGATTTTAAATTTTTACCATCACCGCCATGCATTTTGGCAATAGCTTCTTTTTGTTTTTTTGCAGCATATTGGTTTCTTAAAACAGGAGTAATAATATTGCACGAAATAATAGAGCCAACAGTACTTGCTACAACATCCACACCATTCTTAAACGGTTTATATTCATTCTTAATCTCGGAAAAACTAGCCATATTTTCAATGTTAAAACCCAGTTTACCAATATGCTCAGAAGTATTTGCGCCTTGTTTAACTAAAAAGTCTTTTATAGGTTTTGTTGTTAATTTACCTGTTGATACAAGTTTTGAAGCAAGGTTTTTAAATGAACTTGTAATAACATAAAAAGATAAAATATTAACAGCAGCATCAGCTATTTCCTGCGGAATCAAGAAAGTTTTTTGTTCCGGGGAAATTTTATCATTAAATACAACAGCAGAAACTTGAGCCAAAGATGATAAAATCCAGCCCAAAACTCCTGTATGCACAAGCATTTTACCCGGATTTTCACCATAATTCTTGTACATAATATTTTTAAAATCAGAACATAAGTTACCTAATGACTTCATTTCTTATCCTCCTGTTTTTTCACAAGAGCATTAGTTAAGAATTTGGTCAACGGTGCATCAATAGCAAAGTTAGTAACCATCATAACAAGCAATGCTACGACTGTACCCATAGCGTTATGATATTGTTTAAAAGCATCGGTTGTATTATCTGTTATGCCTTTAGGGGTGAATAATGATTTATACTTAGGCACATTTGGTCCGGGTATTTGCGACAAGGCTTTTATACCTTTAATACATCCTTTTCTGATAAAATATCCTGTTAAAGTACCTGCAAGAATTTTTGCAATTGTTCTTGCAACAGAAACTTTACGTGTTTTTTCATCTACACTTTTATTGTTGGCGTCAATAAACGGTTGTGTCATCAAAGCTGTTGCACCCAATATTAAGCGCTGTTCAGCAGATGAAATCTTCTCTCCTGTATTTTTAATATTTTTTGTAATTTTGTCACTTGAATATACAGCGTCCGGAATCAAGTCCAGGCCCTTTTGTTGAATTGTACGCATGGTACGCGATGCACCTTTGTACAATGAGGTATTTGTAATGTATGTTCTTATACCGTTTAACGCCATATTTCTACCCAAATCTATAAAGATTATGAAGCATCACAATTGCCTAAATATCCCTATATATTAATAAAGATTTACAATAGCGTTAAACATAATATATCAAATATAAAAAAAATACCAGAACTAAAGGATAGCTCCCTTAGGTACAACCGTAACTCCACCCGGAGAAACGTGGAAACCTCTTGCAATATCTTCTTCTCTATTAAAGCCTATCCTTGAGTTAGGAGGTATAGTAACATTTTTATCAATAATAGCTTTTTTAATTTTTGAATACCTTCCAACCTCAACATTCTCCATTAAAATACTTGAAGAAATCTGGCTGTAACTGTTTACTTTAACTTTAGGCGACAATATGCAGCGAGAAAGACCTGCACCTGAAACTATACATCCTTCAGACACCATTGAATTTGTTGCCATACCAACTCTTTCGCCTTCCTCCCAAATAAATTTTGCAGGAGGATAATTATAATTAAATGTTCTTAAAGGCCAATCTTGAGAATAAAGATTTAATTCCGGATCATAATCCAGCAAACTCATATTTGCCTGCCAATAAGCATCAATGCTTCCTACATCCATCCAGTAGCCTCGTTCACGTTCAGATATTCCTGGAAAAGTATTGTCATGGAAGTTATAAATATAAATATTCTTGCCTTCTTTTAAAAGCATAGGTATAACATTTTTACCGAAATCATGACTTGAATCTTTTATTTCTTCATCACGGTTAAGCGCATCAAGCAGAATATCTTTGTTAAAAATATAATTACCCATTGAAGCCAAACACATATCAGGATTTCCCGGAATAGATTTTGGTCTGTATTGGGGTTTTTCAACAAAGTTAACAAGTTTCCAATCATCATCAACTTCAATTATGCCAAATTCATGAGCCTCCTCGATAGGAATAGGTATAGCAGAAATAGATAAATCCGCATCTTTTTCTTTGTGATAATTCAGCATTTGGGAAACATCCATTTTGTAAATATGGTCGCCGCCAAAAATACATACATAATCAGGATCTTCATCTGTAATATGAAATACGTTCTGATAAATTGCATCAGCTGTTCCGCGATACCAGTCAATACCGGTTCTCATTTGTGCAGGTGCCAAATCCACATACTGATTTAAAAATGGTGATAATGCCCAGCCTCTTGTTATATGTTTATTTAAAGAATCAGACTTATATTGAGTTAAAACCTTTATCTTGAAAAACCCCGAGTTAATAAAATTATTTAATACAAAATCAATAATTCTATATCTTCCGCCAAAAGGAACTGCAGGTTTTGCCCTGTCTTTTGTTAATGGAAATAATCTTTTTCCTTCACCGCCTGCAAGAATCATTACCAAAGCATTATCAATAGACATATCTCTAAACCCCTTATTTTATTTTAACTCTCTGTTATAATTATACTCCATAAACAAAAAATTTGCCAATTGTTAATGACAACCTCCGCATCCACCGCAGCCTCCGTTTGAGCAGCCGCCAGAACCAAACAGATCAGTAAAGTCAAAGACCTTATCTTGCTCAATACACTCTATAACTTTATTGTAAAGCAATTCCCCGACTTTAATCATTTCAGCTACAAATTCATCATAATGTGTTGTATTGCCTATAAGAACAGGATATTGTGCTAAAATTTTATTTGTATTGTTATTGTAAATTGTTACACCTGAAACCTTTACCCCGGCAAGAAATGCTTCTTTCATAGGTTCATCACAATCAAATGCCGGTAGTAATGAATAGTGAATTTTAATATCATCTTTTTTATTCATAACAACATTATATAGCAAAAAATTTTATGTACTGATTTTAAATAAATATGGAAATTAGAAAAATAAATAGTACCTCATTTGGAAATAAAACCAAAACCACAGAGTTATTTGAAATAATGCTTCGTAAAACTTTTAAAAATGAAATGGCGACTGATTCAATAAGAATAGTTGCCAAAGATTTATATCCAAACGAAAAAATTGCGGGAAGATACAAAACATACGCATACTATGGAAACAAAATTGTTAATGCAGTTACGGAACAAAGACAGGATATAGTTAATGATGTAAAAGCGATTAACGAGTATTTAAACAATAATAAACGAATTTCTAAAGAACAACTTGCTGAATACATGCAGCAATATATTAAGAAATACGGAGAAAATATAGATATAAATGTATAAAAAAAAGACCGCCTTGAAAGCGGTCTTTTTAAATTTATGTAATTTATCTATTGACAAAGTGCGAGTAATATACCGGCTGCAACCGCAGATCCGATAACCCCTGCAACGTTTGGTCCCATAGCGTGCATTAACAGATAGTTTTGGTCATTTGCTTCCAAACCTACTTTGTTAGAGACACGTGCTGCCATTGGAACTGCAGATACACCTGCTGAGCCGATTAACGGATTTATCTTTGTTTTTGAGAACAAATTCATAATCTTTGCACAAATAACACCTGCACCTGTTGCAAATGAGAATGCAATTATACCCAAAAGCAGAATAAATAAAGTTTGCAATGTTAAGAATTGATCTGATGACAATTTTGAACCAACAGAAAGTCCCAAGAAAATAGTTACTATATTAATTAACGCATTTTGCATAGTATCTGAAAGTCTGTCAACAACACCGCATTCTTTACACAAGTTTCCGAATGTCAACGCACCGATTAAAGGACAAGCATCAGGCAAGAAAATTATACATAAACCCAAAACAACTAATGGGAATACGATTTTTTCTCTTTTTGAAACTTCTCTTAATTGTTCCATTTGGATTTTACGTTCAGCTTCAGTAGTAAGCAATTTCATGATAGGCGGCTGAATAACAGGTACAAGCGCCATATAAGAATAAGCTGCTACTGCAATTGCACCTAATAATTCAGGAGCAAGCTTTGTTGTAACATAAATTGATGTAGGACCGTCAGCACCACCGATAATACCGATTGCACCTGATTGCGGCAATGTAAAACCAAAACAGCAAAGTGCAAGCAATAATGCACCGAAGATACCGAACTGAGCTGCACCGCCTAATAAAGCAGTTTTAGGATTTGCAATTAACGGACCGAAGTCAGTCATTGCACCTACACCCATAAAGATTATTAACGGGAACAAACCGCTGTGAATACCGATTTCATAAATAATTCCCAAGAAACCGTGTGGCCCTGCAATATCAGCTACGGGGATATTTGACAAAATTCCGCCGAATGCAATAGGAACCAGCAATAACGGTTCAAATTGTTTTTTAATACCGAGCCAAAGCAGGAATAAACAAACCAAAATCATAATCGGTGAACCGAACTGATGCAGGAATTGTTCAAACCCGTTTGTAATATTAGGATCTACAGGCTGAACAAAATTTGCTATACCTGTTGATTGCCATAATTTATATAAACTGTCTACTATATTCATTTTTTTAACCTCTTTGTAAATATTACCAAGTACTTATGCAATAGTTACCAAAACATCTCCGTTTTTAACCTTGCTGCCAACTTCTATTTCAACAGAAGTTACAGTACCTGATACAGGAGATTTAATTTCAGTTTCCATTTTCATTGCTTCGACTACGGCAATAACGTCACCTTCTGCGACTGAATCATTGATTGAAACTAATACTTTTAAGACAACACCGGGTAATGCTGCTTTAACAGGTTTACCTTCGCCTGCAGGAGTTGACACTGCTTCGATACCTGCTTTAACGCCGATATCATATAATTTACCGTTAACAGTAGCTTTATTGCCTTCAATAGCAACAGCATACTTTTTACCGTTTACGGTAACAGTGTAACCGTCAGATGAAGAACCTTCTGATTCAACAGGAGCATCAGCAGATTTTTTGTTAACTGATACAGTTCCTTTACCAAGCAAGAAATTAATACCTTTGTCTTCTTTAGCGTCCTTACAAGCTGCAGCAATGAATAAGTTTTCATCAGTTACAGGCAAGCCTGCTGCTTTCAATCTGTCTTCAGCTGCTTTTAAGCCTTTTTCAGGATCTTTTTCATTAATATCAACAACTTTTTCAGTTGTAGGTTCAAGACCTAACTTTTCAGAAGCCCATTTAACCAATTCAGCATCAGGCTCGCAAGGTGTTTTACCAAAATATCCCAAAAGCATTCTGCCGTAACCCGGGTTAACTTGTGACCAAGGCTCGCTGATTGTATTTAAGAAAGCTTGTTGAGCGTAGAACTGAGAAACAGGAGTAACTGATGTTCCAAAACCGCCTCTTGCAACAACTTCTTTCATATGTTTAATCAATTCCGGGAATTTATCAACCATACCCATATCTTTTAACTGGTTAATAGTTGTAGCAGTTGCACCGCCCGGTAACGGAGCTTGAATAAGGATAGGGTTAACTGCCAAAGATACAGGGGAAATAGGATAATCTTTCATGCATTCTTTAAAGATTTCTTCAGTTTCCATAATCTTTTGGATATCAAGTCCCAAATCGTATTCTGTGCCTCTTAAAGCATGCCACATTGAAATAATATCAGGCTGACCGGTACCGCCTGAAACAGGTTTCATAGCCAGGTCAATTCCGTCAGCACCGCCGTCAAGAGCTGCCAAATAAGCAGCTAAGCCTGTACCTGCAGTTTCATGAGAGTGGAATCTGATGTGAGCATCAGGTCCAAGAATTTCTCTTGTGCGTTTAACTGTTTCATAAACTTTTCTCGGAGTAGAAGTACCTGAAGCATCTTTGAATGCTAAACTGTCAAACGGAATACCTGCATCAAGGATATTTCTTAAAACTTTTTCATAAAAATCAACATCATGAGCACCTTCACAACCGTATGGAAGTTCCATCATTGTGATTGTAACTTCGTGATTCATACCGTGTTTTTTAATACTGTTAGCCGAATCAATTAAGTTATTAACATCATTCAATGCATCAAAGTTTCTAACAACATTAACTCCGTGTTTTGCAAACATTTTTGCGTGTAAATCAATAACATCACGTGGTTGAGAATTTAATCCTACAACGTTAACTCCTCGTGCCAATGATTGTAATTTAACATCAGGTCCCACAGCTGCTCTGATTTTATCCATAGTTTCAAATGCATTTTCGTTACAGAAGAAAATAGGAGCTTGAAATCTTGCACCGCCTGCAGTTTCAAAGTGAGTTAAACCTGCATTAACTGCAGCCTGCAAAGCAGGAATAAAGTCATCAACCAACACCTTAGCCCCGTAAATTGATTGGAAACCGTCTCTAAATGAGGTATCCATAACCTTAATAAGTTTTTTAGCCATATTTTATATCCTTTCAATTATAATTTACACTATTTTCTTGCAAGTACAGCTGCAACAACAGCAGCTATTACAGCTTCATCCCCTGCAGATGATTTAGCAGATTTTCTCTCTACAATTTCCACTTTTTCAGGGAAGAGCTTGTTTAAATATTTAACTAACGCTGACATCCCGAACATAGCTGCAACAAGCACACATAGAAATGAAATCACAAAGCCCATTCCTAAAAGCATTAATTCCAGCCCCATTAATAAATTTTCTGTCATAATATATCTCCTATTGTTAATACGAATTCTTTTTGATTATTGCTCATAACCAGTTCACCTTTATCATTAATAGCTTTGGCTATGCCGCATTTTTTATCGTTAAAAACCTGTACGCATATTTCTGTATCTAAAAAACAGGTTCTTGAAATGTAATCATTTTTAATAAGTTCAAAACCTTTTTGTAAAAAATTATCATAATCAGCAAAAAATTCTTCTGCTAATTTGTCTAAAAATAAATTAACATCAACCGATTTTGATATTTCTAAATTTAATGAAGTTGCTTCTTTATCAATTATAGAAGCCAAATCTTTTTCGGATGTATTTAAATTAACGCCTATACCAAGAACAAGCCCTTTAAAAAGACTTCCCTGCATGACAGTTTCTGAAAGAATGCCCGCAATTTTCTTACCGTTAATTAAAACATCATTAGGCCATTTTATTTGAGGTTTAAGACCATATTCTTCAAGTATTTTGCACAAAACAACAGATAAATATTGAGTTAAGTTAGAATAGACTTCATTAAAAGAATTTGAAGGTTTTAACACAAAAGTTAAAAATAAATTACCCTCTCCGAGATTAACCCAGGTTCGCTGTAATCTGCCTCTTCCTGCCGTTTGATTAGCGGCATGGACAATAGACTTATCGGCTAAATTTTCAATATTTGATTTAGCATATAAGTTTGTAGAATCCACCTCTGACAGGTATATCTTTTTCATTATCTCCCTCAAAACGAAACTCTCTATATAAATAATTCTACTTCAAACAAAAAAAATTTGCGATTTTTTTTTCACGGAGTTAAAATAAATTCACAAGGGAGAGAACATGGAACATTGGATTTACAAATTGAATATTGCAGGGCATACTATGTCCTTAAATATGGATACTTTGATTACTATGTGGGTGACCATGATTTTACTTATTATTATGGCTTTGATAGTCACCCGAAAAACATCAATTTTCCCTACTAAATTGCAGGTCATAGGCGAAAGTATCGTTAACTATTTTGCAGGAGTTACAAAGGCAAGTATGGGTGAAACTGAAGCAAGAAGACACATGCCTTTAATCTTAACTTTGTTTATGTTCATCCTGACTGCAAACCTTGTAGGTCAGCTTCCCTGGCACTTAATACATTTAAAGACAGGTGAACTTGCATCACCAAATAATGATATTAATATGACAGCAGCAATGGCTATTGTTGTTTCATTGTATTATATATATTACGGAGTTAAAAGAAAGGGATTTCACTTCTTTGTTCACGGATTCAGCATTGACGGTATTATAATTACACTTGTTGATACGCTTGAATTGTTTGTAAGACCTTTTTCTCTTGCACTCCGACTTTTTGCAAACATTTTTGCAGGAGAAGTTCTTGTGTTTACAATTGTAGGAATGGTAGCTTATTTTGCTCCGCTGCCTTTCATGCTGTTTGAGCTTTTTGTAGCTTTAATTCAGGCACTTGTATTCACACTGTTATCAACAACATACATTTCAATGGCAATAAAAGAAGAGTAATATAAAAAAGGAGAAAAATTATGGCAGTTGAACAATTAGCAACATTGGATTTAGCTAAATTAGGCGCAGGTATTGCAATCGGCTTTGGTGCAATAGGCGGAGGTTTAGGCTTAGGTATTGCAACAAAAGGTGTTTTGGACGCTATTGCAAGACAACCTGAAATTAAAGATGAAGCTTTCAAAAACTTCATTATCGGTGCAGGTTTGGCGGAAGCAACAGCTATTTATGCGTTGCTTGTAGCTATGTTATTAATCTTTGCTTAATCAATAATAAATTTACAAAGGAAAAACAATGTTAGAATTTAACGCAACATTTTTAGTATCAATGATTAGTTTTATCGTATTCATAATTATAATGAATGCTATATTTTACAAGCCCATTTTAGGTGTTATTGAAGAAAGAGAGAACTTCATTAATGACCACTATAATGATGCGAAAAATTCTAAGGATAAAGCCCAAAGCTTGCTTGAGCAAAAAGAAAAACGCTTAAATGATACTTTGTCTGAATCAAAGAAAATTGTTTCAGACAAAGTTAATGAAGCAAACGAAAAAGCAAAATCAATTACTGATGATGCAAAAGCTGATTCTGCAAATAAAATTCAGTCTGCTAAAAAAGAGCTTCATGAAAAAGAAGTTCAAACCGCAGAAGAACTGAAAAACAATGTTAAAGATTTGGCTGAAAGCATTTCTTCTAAAATATTAGGCGAAAATATTACCATAGATAATATTGATTATGACATTGTAAATAAGGTGCTTAAATGAATACTGTTATACATATATGGGACATACTCGTAAAAAGCAATACATTTAATTTTATTGTAATGCTTTTCATACTTGGCTGGATTGTTAAAAAATTCGCAATAAAAGACAGCCTGGAAGGATTGAAAAACAGTGTGATTAATTCTATTGAAAAGGCTAAAGAAGAAAAAGAAAATGCAAAACTTGAGCTTCAAAAGGCTGAAAAATCAGTAGAAAACCTTGAGGAAGAAATATCTTCAAGGATTAAAAGCGCAAAACAGCACGCTGAAAATGTTGCTGAAAATATTCTTTTAAAAACAGAAGATAAAATAAAGCAAATTGAAAACAATATTCATAGAGCAGTAGAAGCTGAAGAAAAAACTATCTCGGCTAAACTTGCTTCAAAAACAGCAAAAGCATCGTCAGAACTTGCAAAAAATCATATAAAATCAATGTTAAAAGCTCATCCTGAGCTTCACAAAAAATATATTGAACAAAGCATTGAAGAATTAGGATAAACCAATGAAAAATATTCAAATATCATTAACAGCAAAAAATTATGCAGATGCCCTTGTTAAACTCGGGCAGGATAATATAGTATCTTATGATGATATTTTAAACAACCTTAAAATTATACATGAAATTTGCAGCGAATCAAAAGATTTGACTGACGTTTTAGAGAACCCTGCAATTTCTGATGAAACAAAGTTTTCTATAATCGATGAAATTTTTACTAAATATGTTAACGAAAAAATCAGAGATTTCTTAAAAGTTTTAATCGAAAAGAAAAGATTTAAAGAGTTTGAAGGAATTGTTGCCGCTTATCAGGAAGACCTTGATAAAATCAACAATATTCAGCGTGTAGAAGTTGTTTCTGCCATTGAATTGGATGATAATTCAAAACAAAAAATTATAGATAAACTTCAACACAGATTACAAAAAAACGTAATCGCACAATGGCAGACAGACGAGGAAATTATCGGAGGACTTGTGGTAAAAATTAACGATGATGTTATTGATTCAAGTCTGAAAAATAAATTGGAAAATTTGAGTAAAAACATAATATAAAGGGGAAATTATGGCGCTAATACAACCTGATGAAATTAGTTCAATAATTAAAAGCAAAATAGAAAATTACGATGTTCAAACAGAAGTGTCTAACACAGGCACAGTAATTGAAATCGGTGACGGTATTGCCAGAATTTACGGTCTTAGAAACGTAATGTCAAACGAGCTTGTAACATTTGATGACGGCAAAAATACGCTGGGTATTACAATGAACCTTGATGAAGATAATGTAGGTGTTGTAATTCTTGGTGAATACACACAAATTAAAGAAGGTATGACCGTAAAGACAACCGGCAGAATTGCTTCGGTTCCTGTTGGCGATGCTCTTATAGGACGTATTATTGATCCGACAGGTAAGCCCATAGACGGTAAAGGTGAAATTGTTTCTGACAAATCAAGACCTATTGAAAGAGTTGCGCCCGGTATTGTTGCAAGAAAGTCAGTACACCAGCCGCTTCAAACAGGTTTAACCGCGATTGATGCTCTAACTCCAATCGGCAGAGGTCAGCGTGAATTGATTATCGGCGACAGACAAACAGGTAAAACAGCTATTGCAATTGATACGATGATTAACCAAAAAGGTCAAAACGTTATTTGTATTTATGTTGCAATAGGTCAAAAAGCATCAACCGTTGCTCAACTTGCAAAAACTCTTGAAGAACACGGAGCAATGGATTATTCGATTATTGTATCGGCTACTGCTAACGAATCAGCTCCGTTACAATATATTGCACCGTTTGCAGGCGTTGCTATCGGTGAAGAGTTTATGGAACAGGGCAAAGATGTTCTTATAATTTATGATGACTTGAGTAAACACGCTCAGGCTTACCGTGCAATGAGTTTGCTTCTTAAAAGACCACCGGGACGTGAAGCTTACCCGGGTGATGTATTCTATCTTCACTCAAGACTTCTTGAACGTGCGGTAAAGTTGAATGATGAACTTGGCGGAGGAAGCATTACTGCACTGCCTATTATTGAAACACAGGCAGGTGACGTTTCAGCGTATATTCCAACCAACGTAATCTCAATTACTGACGGACAAATTTTCCTTGAATCTAACTTGTTTAACTCAGGTGTAAGACCGGCTATCAACGCAGGTATATCAGTATCACGTGTAGGCGGAGCAGCACAGACTAAAGCTATTAAACAAGTTGCAGGTAAATTAAGACTTGATTTGGCGCAATTCAGAGAATTGGAAGCTTTTGCACAATTTGCTTCAGACCTTGACCAGGCTACAAAAAACCAATTATTAAGAGGCGAAAAACTTACAGAAGTTCTAAAACAACCGCAATACAATCCGTTAAGCGTAGCAGAACAAGTTACTATTCTTTTTGCAGCTAACGAAGGCATTCTTGACGATGTTGAAAATACTGACATACAAAGATTTAAAAAAGAATGGTTTGTGCACTTAAATTCCAACTTGCAGGAACTTGCAGAAAGACTTAACAACGGTGCAAAACTTGAAGATGAAGATAAAGTTCTTCTTAAACAAAATCTTGAAACATTTAAGAAAACATTCTAAGAAAGGCTGCTTGGCAGTGTGGTATAAATGAGTAACCTTAAAGATATAAAAAACAGAATACAAAGCGTAAAAAGTACACAAAAAATTACACGTGCAATGAAAATGGTAGCTGCCGCAAAGGTAAAAAAGGCGGAAAATACCGTTAAAGCTTCACGTCCGTTTACGCATGAATTAACTTCTATGTTCAGAAAGCTTTTGACATCAGTAGACGGTTACAGTGCACAAAACTTAAAAATTAAAACAGCAATTGATAATTATCCTGAGCTGTTAGCTGTCAGAGAAGTAAAATCCGTAGGGCTTCTTGCTATCACCTCTAACAAAGGATTAGCAGGTGCTTATAACGCGAACGTTATCAGAAAAACCTTAAAAACCATTGAAGATTACAATAATCAAGGAATAAGAACAGTCTTGTTTGTAGTAGGACAAAAAGGTATTTCTACTTTAAAACGTAAATGCAAAGATTTTGACTGCGAATTTGCCAAAACATATCTAAATGTTGCCAACAATCCGTCAGGAGAAGGCGCAAAAATAATAATAGAAGATATGGCTGAATATTATGTAAATAAACAAATAGACAAAATTGAAATTATAACAACAAGATTCAAAAACATGATGAGTTACTTTGTAGAAAGCTGGGAAGTTCTGCCTTTAAAAGGTGTTAACGAGGATTATGAACGCAGACATGATAATGTTCTTGATCCTTTAATGGAATTTATTCCCGACATGCACAGTATCTTACAAAAAGTAGTCCCAATGTATATGACCAATATTTTTTACCAATCATTACTTGAAGCTCAGGCAAGCGAACTTGCAAGCCGTATGACAGCTATGTCAGCCGCATCTAATAACGCTGAAAAGATGATTAATGATTTATCGGTTGAATACAATAAGACAAGACAATTTGCAATTACGCAGGAAATTATAGAAGTAGTTTCCGGCGCAAATGCACAGCTCGGATAAAATAAGCCTTTTATAAAGGTAATAATTTATCTAACGTAACACCAAGTGCTTTTGCAATATTTGCAACCACAAGTATCGTAGGGCAAACTCTTTCGTTTTCAATTCTATATAAATGCTGAGGAGTAATATCAGCTTGTTCCGCCAAAAACTCTTGTGAAATTTTCTTTCTGGCTCTTTCTACTCTAATATTTTCTGCAAGAATTTTTAAAGTTTTCTCTTTATCTAACATACTAATTATTGTACAGTTATTGACAAAAAAATATCACGGCATATAATTTAATTACTGAACATATATGTTTATTATTTAAATATAAATGAGGGCATGAATGCACAAAAAAATACTCATAATATTATTGACAGCAACAGTCATAGCAGTGACAGCAGTTTTCATGCTCGTTGCAAAATATGTTTTTTATAATGACTATATAAAAAGACAGAATAGTACAATAAAATTTAAAAACTTTATTTGATGAAGCCTTATCGCATTATAATCCTAATGAAGACGAGTACGAAGATGAATCCGAATTTATAACCAAATATATAAAGCCATACGCTAAAAACTCACAAATAATACTAACAAAAAATGAATTAGGGGAAAATATTACATCGCTCAAGTTCTCTGACGGAGCAGAACTGTACATTAAAAGGGATATGTGTTATCTTATTTATTTTGATTTAAACGGCGAAGAAAAACCTAATGTTGAAGGCAGCGACAAATTTAGGTTTATTCTTTGCCTTTATCCTAATGCTTGTAAAATTCCTGTTAATAAAATTACTGCTTTTGACTGCACAAGCCGAAAAAATTATGACAGAAATAAGCTTTACGGTTTATGCAAATACTACGGAACACATTGTTCACAGCTTATTGAATATGACAACTGGGAGATAAAATACGATTATCCTATGAATACATCATATTAAACTGCAAATAATATTACATATTTTTGCTTAGAAATTCTAAATTAGCAGGATTCATCATTGACTGATAATTAACATCATTTGAAGCTGTTTGAGGCTGCTCATTTTTAGCAGCTTTTTCTGCAGCTAATTTTGCTTTACGTTTAGCTTCTGATTTGTTAGTCATATAAATATTGAGCTTAGGAATGCCCACACCGAGGATTATTCCTGAATATAAATAACCTGCAACCTGAGCAATACTTAATGCTCTTAATTTTCCTTTGGTTTCTTTACGCAAAGCATCTGAAACTCTTGAATCAGAAAGCTTTTTAAGCATTTGTTTAAAGTTCAAAGCTTTACCGTTTTCAACAGTGTCAATACCTGCTGCTTTTAAGCCTCTATGGAGCACTTCGTCACGTGAAACCATAGGAGCATTAATAATTTTCTTAAAGAAACCTTTTCCATGATCTTTTTCACTGTAATTAATAAGGTTTTGATCTATTGCATTTGCTGTCATCTTAGAAACAAAGTTACCAAGAACAAGCCAGTTAAAGAAACCTAAAACATCTTTCACAACAGATTCTCTAAGTTCATCTTTATCTCTTGCAGCCATAAATCTTGACATAATAGTTACGCCGTAAATGAATTTAAATTGATCCATAGTAGGTGTAAGACCTTTGAATTGAATTTTCTTTAAAATACCTTTAATACCATCTTGAACACCGATAGAAGCAATAATACCGCCTCCGAATGCAGCAGCTGCAAGAGCTTTTAACCCCTTAAAGCCTGCTGAATTATCTTTAGAACGGCCTTCAACACCAACGAAACCGTCACTGCCTGTTTTACGTTTAGTAAGATAAATATTTAACGGTTGAATTGACATACCAACAGCAGATGCAATACCAAGCCCGAATAATGAACGGCGAAGGTTCATTTTCTTCATTGCCTTAATAAATGCATTTGCATCTACCTCTTTAGTTTCTCTGAAAGCTTTATCTACATTAGTTTCAACAAATGTTTTTGACACATTATAAATGCTTTCAAGCATATTAGAAAGAGAAGCGGTATTTTTACCGTTTGCAAATCTGTATGTATTTTCTGAACCTGTTGAGTGAGTGATAACTGATTTAGCATAATTTTTAAGTTCATCATTAAGTATTGCAGGAGTTTGTTTGTTTGTAAGAGCAGCATTATATTTTTCTACAACCAAATCTATATTTTCCTGCGGTATTTCTTTCCATTCACCGTTAACAAGAGTTTGAAGTTTTCCGAAAGTCTCATTTAAATAATTTTTTACAGGTTCCGGTTTGTTTTGCTTAATTTGTTTATTCCAAAGATTAGCTAATTCTAATAAAGTTTCATCATCAGCAAAAATCTTATGAGCTTTAATTCCGTAATTTTTATTCAGTGAAGCAGCAACCGCAAGACCTGCAATAGTACCGTATACACCTACCAAAGAGTGGTTAACCGTACCTGAAGCTTCACGCCTCATTGTTTCAGTACCTGCAGCAGGACCTCTGTTAACAAAGTCTACTGTTGTTCGCGGAATTACCATTGAAGCTAAATCAACAGCATTTGCGCCCCAAGCCTGATTTGTTTCTAAAAATCTTAAACCAAGACTAACGGCATCAAATGCGCCTGTAAATCGCACATTATCTTTTTTATTATCTATATTTTGCTTTTGGGGTATTATCGGTTGAATTTTCATAATATTTTTCTCCTACGAATTAAAAAATGACTTAAACGCTGTGTTATCCTTTACTAAGGATATTGTGAACTCATCTGAGGATGAGCCTTTCCCGGCTCCGTTCGTGCCTGAGGAGGAGGAAGCGCTCGAAGTCGCGGACGATTTATCCGCATTTAATTTCGCAAGTTCTTCTGCATGTTTTTTGTTTGTTTTCGATCTTGTGTAAATTGGTATAAATACGCCTAAAGACAATAATGAGAAAGCAATATTGCCGATTTGGCAAATTGTTCTTAACCGTTTATCTTTAGCTGTAACTAATTCATCTGAAGATTTTAAGGAAGTATGTTTTGCCCAATTCCATAACTTTTGAAGAGCATTTGCATCTTTACCGTTTTCTTTCAGTCTGTTAATTAGATGAACTCCGTCGTTTTTCTTTTCTAAGAAAGTTGCAATGCCTTTTGCAACATAGTCACCTAAGAAATAGAAACTTGCAAAGGTTGCAATGTCGCGAACAGTTGCTTCACGTAACTCATTTCTGTCTTCTGCTGCACCCATACGGCTTGCAAAAGTTGCAGTAGATATAATTCTAGCTTGATCCATTGTAGGGAAAAGACCTTTAAACTGTAAGATATTTTTCCAAACAGGTCTGTCCATAAACATTGAAAGTCCTGTCACACCAATCATAGAACCGATAGAAATGAATTTCTGTGCCAAAAGTTCATTTTTTTCTTTTGGAGTTAATTCTTTGTGTTCTGTTTGTTGGTTAAAATCTTTATATATCGGTGCACCTTTTTTACCTGATGTTTTATGTGTAATCCATCTGTTAATAGGCTGCATAGAGATTGCAAGAGGTATAATTACACCCAAACCTGCTATACTCTTAACATTAACAAGTTTTTTAGCTTTGTTGAAGTACCTTGCAAGCATATCCGCATCGGTAATATTTTCTTTTACAACGCCTCTTAGCATTTTAACCGTATCATCACACACAGATTCAAGGTTGTTAGAGAAAAATGCTCTATCACCTTTAAATTTAATATTTTCAGCGATGTGTGTTTCTTCAACAATAGCTCTGTAAGCTTCAGCTACTTTCTTAGAATTATGTTTATCTGATAATACTGCTTCTGTTAAAGTATTTAAAGCATTATGAACCTTTTCATTAGCAGCTTTTCCTGCAAAGTTGCCGTATTGGTCTTTCGGTATTTGGAATATATCCGCAAAATCTTTAGTTTCTTTACCGTCAACACCTACAAGACTTCCAAGTTGATTTCTAAAAGTATTATAAATCTTTTCTTCTTTTGTTGAACCTTGTGCTTCATTGTAGAATTTATGAATTTTATCAATACTGTCGCTGTTTGCCCAAGTATTTACAAGACTTGATTTACCCTTGCGGCAAAAATCACCCATTAACGGACTTTGAACAAGTTTTGCAATACCCATTACAATAAAACTTGGAAGCAAACAGTTAACAAACAATCCTGAAAATTCGCGTCTGAAAGCCTCAAAACCTGCATGACCGTTAGATTCTTTAGTTTCAATAATAGTACGTGGAACAATAGCTGTTGATAAATCAAGAGCTGTAACATTAAGCATAGGATATTTTTCGCACATTTGGACACCTGCAATAATTCCGCTGCCTATACCATTAAAGCTTGGATTTTTGCAAGAGTTATCCCTTTGCGGGGTATTCTTTTTATTTACACTAGATAAACTAACTTTTTCAATCATAATTTGTCTGGTTTTAAACTACATTGCCTATTATATCAATCACACAAAGATATTAAAAGACGTGAAGAAAAAAAATTGCGCGTGAGGACTGCAATGTTAAGGAGATATTAAGAAGGATTTTTGCATTATTTTTTAAAAATATGTAAATTTTAGAAGTTTTTTTGAAAAAAAAGTCAAAAATTTAACAAAAAAAGTTCAAAAATTAAAAAAATAATAAAAATTTTGTCAAAAATTTATTGTAAATAATTGTAACAAATACGTTTAATATTTTAAAAATTATAGCTAAAGGATATATCAGACAAGCTTTTTAACAAAATCAACAGCATGTTCTTTTGAAGTTACATCACCTGAAATTTGAGCTTCGTGTAAAGCATTCATTATTTCACCGAGCTTACGTGACGGCTTTATGTTTAATAAAGTCATAACTTCATCGCCTGTAAGAAGTTTTGGAAGTGGCTTTAATGTTTCGCGAGCCTCCAGATAAAATCTAAGAAGCATATTTAAAGAACTTATGTTTCTTTCAACAATTTCATCAGTTATCTCAGGTCCCCTTGCTGATAATCTGTCTGCCTGGGCTAATATAACAGCATCAATTGAGTTTTTATCCATCTTACGAACATAACGCATCATTATTTTCTCGGTAATTTGAGGAGATGTCATAACATGCGAAGGATAAATATGATATTTAATCATTGAGGAAATATAATCTGCTTGTTTGTTAGAAAAATGTAAGTCTTTTAAAATTTTTAAAGACATTTTTGCACCCACATCATCATGTTTTATAAAACGGTGCTTTCCTTCTTCAATAGTCCAGGTCGAAAATTTACCTATATCGTGTAAAAACGCGGCAAGCTTTAGATGAGCAAGTCTTGAAAAGCCGCCAAACTCAATCTTATTTAAATGTTCTTTTACTTCATCAGAAGATGCGTTATATAAATTCTGAACCTGTTTAACTGTTTCAATAGAATGGTGGAACAAGTCAAGATGATGGTGAGAATTTGGAGGAACTTGCTTTAACTCTTTAACAATAGGGAAAATTTCTTCAAGAATCCAGGTTTTGTTCATATTTTCAAGAGCAACATGAGCAAATTCACCGTTAAACAACTTCATAAGCTCATAATTAATTCTTTCTGCAGCAGGTTTATGAATTAAATCAGAATATCTGCATACAGCACTGATAGTTTCAGGAGCCAGCTCAAATCCGTACATAGCCTGAAATCTGTATACTCTTAAAAGCCTTAAAGGGTCATCAACAAAATTCAGCTCATTAACGTAATTTATACAACCGTTTTTAATATCAGTAACTCCGCCTGAAATATCAACAATTTCACCGCTTCTTATATTTACTGCAATTGCATTAATCGTTAAATCTCTTCGCATCAAGTCTTTTTCCAAAGAATTTTCAATAGGATTAGTAATATCAATATAATTAATTTTATCGCTCATCACGAGCCTGTATATTTTATTTTCTTCATCCAAAGGTACAAAAGTAGCATCAAAAAATTCAGCAAGCTTCAGAGCGAAAACACGCGCATCCTCATCCATTACAATAATATCTCTGTCCACACTTTCGTTACCAAGATAAAAATCACGAACAGTACCGCCCACAAGATATATCTCATTATCAAATGAAGCTATTATCTTTGACAGGATGTCATCATTTTTAATTTTTTCTATAATTTTCGAATTCATATATTACATTTCCTAAAGCAATTATTACAGCGGTTTCTGCTTTCAGAATCAAATCACCCAATGTAAGCATAGGGATTTTGTTTTCCTCAAACAGTTTAAATTCTCTTTCTGAAAAACCGCCTTCCGGACCGATTATAATAACAATATTATCATCTGTTTTTATTGGATTTTCAGCACAGTATTTATGCAAGGACAAATCAGTAAATCTTTCGCAAAAAGCTATGATTTTATATCCTTCTTCTTTTAATTTAATCACATTGTTTAAATTCGTCAATTCGTAACATGTGGGGGTATAAGCTCTTTCGCACTGTTTAGAAGCTTCATACATAATGCGCTGCCACCTGCTGATTTTCTTTTCGATAACAGATTTGTTAAGAGCACAATTATCAGTAAACACAGGATATACCCCATCTGCACCGAGTTCGGTTGCTTTTTCAATAATGATTGACTGTGCGTCACTCCTGAGTGGACTCTGTGCAAGATATAATCGAAAATCAAGCCTTCTAGAAGACCTATAACTATTTTTAATATCAACTGTTATCTCCTTGTTTGTTATTTCTTCAACAACAGTTTCGTATTGAATTTGATTTTCGTCAATTAAAAGCAGTTTTTCTCCAATTTTAATACGCAAAGATTTAGCTAAGTGAATGTAGTTTTCCTTATCGTAAATCGTAATTTTATTATCTTTAACATCTTTTGAATTAATAAAAAAATGCGGCATTAAAACTCCTTCTTAAATTCAATTTTACAACAAAAACAATTTTTATAAATTATTTCTTATGTAAAATATATTAATAAAATATAGTAAAAAAAATACTTTTGAAGTATTATTGTAGTAGTAGAAATTAAAAGGGATACAAAAAAATTGGAAAACAATTCAACAAAAAAGGATATGGTAATCGGCATCCCGCGCGGAATGTCATTTTATCATAACTATCCGTTTTATCACGGATTTTTCACTGATCTTGGGATTAAAATTGTTTTGTCAGACGTAACTACAAAACAAACAATGACAAGCGGTTCTGCACTTGTTGTTACAGAAACCTGCCTGCCTATTAAAATTTACATCGGACATGTTTTAAACCTTATTGACAAGGGAATAGATAAAATCTTAGTTCCTTCAATACAGTCAATAGCGCCGAAAATTTATAACTGTTCAAAAATCAGAGGACTTCCCGATTTAGTCAGAAACGTTGTAAAAAAAGATTTTACTATGATTGAAGCAACTCTTGATAAATCAGAAAAAAATCAGGGACTTTACGAGTTCTTAAAAGAAATGGCAGCCCCGTTTGGAATTACGGATGAAGAACGCATAAAAAAAGCCTCAAAAGCAGGCTGGAGAACTTATAACAACTTCCATATAATGTCTAAATCAGGAATGAGTTATAAAAAAGCAATGAATTATGCGCTTCAGGGAAAAGTATTCATTGAAAGCCAAACAAAAGAATTCCCTATTTCAATAGGCTTAATTTCTCACGGATATAATATCTTTGATGAAAGAGCTTCAATGAAAATCTTTGACAAACTTGAATCTATGGATGTAAGAGTTTATTCATCACTCCAATTATCAAACGAACAAATGGATGACGGCATAAAAACACTCGGTCAGGATATGTATTGGGCAAACGAACATGAAATGACCGGAGCAGCAGGCCATTATCTTAAAGATAATAAGATAGACGGCTTGATTACTCTAACTGCTTTCGGCTGCGGACCTGATTCGTTAATGATTGAACGTATTACACGCAGAGCAAAACGTTTTAATAAACCGCTTTTAAATCTCACAATAGACGAGCAGACCGGTGAAGCCGGATTTATTACGCGTCTTGAAGCTTTTGTGGATATGTTATTCCGTAAGAAACGTGCAAAAATCATTAATAAAATAGAAATAAACGGTGAAGGTTCATACATACCTCACACAAATTATATTGAAACTAAACAATAAATAAAAAGGCTCTTAATAGAGCCTTTTTTATTGTTAAAACGGATAATCGTTTTCCATTTTCCAGCCTGACTGCATCAGCTTTGCTGCACACATGTATCCGTTACCGCGCAATGAGCAATCTGCGTTAATTGCTGCTTCGGTTTGGTCATAACCGTATGGCACAATTCCTTTACCGTTAACCCTCAAAAAGAAAAATACATCATTACCAAATCTGTTAGGCAGTTTTGGTCCGTTTAAATCAACAAGAATTCTCCTGTCATCAGCGCTATAACCTGAACCGACAATTATCATTACAAAGGTTCCATCGTTTAAATAAAACATAACTCTAGAATCCTTCCCACCAGCATTAGGACTAATATTATATCCATCTTTCGTTTTATTAGATCTAAAAAACGGAGTTAACACATTATAACCGCATTCTTTATATGTGTAACATCTGTTTGGCGCCTGAATATAAGGTTTCCAATATGTATCAAAATAAGAATAAACATTTGAAGGAGTTACGGTATCCCATTCGGATGAATCACCATATTCTGCAACTGCATGATTAAAAGCCTGTGCTAAAACAGAATAAGCCTTTTTAACCTGTTCAACAGACTGCTGTTTTTTATAATTGCCTATTAATGAGGGCATAGTCAACGCAGCAACAACGCCGATAATGCCTAAGGTTATCAAAACCTCTGCTAATGTAAATCCCTTAAGGTTGGAGCTTAAAAGTTTGCCCCCCCCCCGACATAACTAAAATCTTTCATAAATTACTCCTTTTCTTATCTATAACTTTTTTATTATAACAAATTTTGCAAATATTTTCAATAATAAAAAAAGAGACCAATTTTGGCCTCTTTTATATATTTTTAAATCCGATTAAACTTTTCTTTTTCTAGCTGCTTCAGATTTGCGTTTTCTTTTTACGCTTGGCTTTTCATATCTTTCACGTTTTTTAACTTCTGAAAGAATACCGGCTTTTTGAATTTTTTTCTTGAAACGACGCAATGCGCTTTCAATTGATTCATTTTCGCCAACTTTAACTTCTGCCATTTATATTTTCACCACCTTTATTAGCTTTATTGTACGGTATGTTTTAATTATAAGATAAATAAAAATAAAATTCAAGTCCTGCTATGCAGACAGGGTAAAGATTTGGTAAATTTCCTCGTCTGAAAGCTCTGTAATAATCTTTTCACCCTCGTAAACAGCCAAATCTGCAAGCTCTTTTTTAGCTTTAAGCATCTCGTCAATTTTTTCTTCAAAAGTTCCGAGAGTAATCATCCTGTGAACCATTACATTTTTGTCCTGACCAATACGGTAAGTTCTGTCAGTAGCCTGATCTTCAACCGCAGGGTTCCACCATAAATCATAGTGGATAACGTTTGTGGCGCTAGTCAGGTTCAAACCAGTACCGCCTGCTTTTAACGATAAAATCATAACTTTAGCATCAGCATCAGTTTGGAATCTGTTAATTAATTCTTCACGCTGAGGAACAGTTAAAGAGCCATGAAAGAACAAAGGTTCAGTACTGCATTCATCAGATATAACTTTGCATAAAATGTCACCCATTTCTTTATATTGAGTAAAGATAAGAGTTTTCTCATCATTATCCAAAATGCTTTGAACGGTAGAAATACATTTATCCATTTTACCTGACATTTCCTTGCTCATTTCTCCGCCTTTTAAGAACTGATAAGGGTGATTACATATTTGTTTAAGCGCAGTAATAAGTTTGAAAATATTTCCTCGTCTGTTTATACCTGTAAATCCTGAAATCTTTTCCATCATTTCGTTCAATGTTTTTTCGTAAAGAACAGCTTGAGGTTTTGACAGGTAACAATAATCATTGAGTACCATTTTTTCAGGAAGGTCTGTAATAACGTGCTTATCTGTTTTCAAACGTCTTAATACAAACGGTGAAACAGACATTTTTAATTTTGCTGCACGAGAATTTTCCTTGAATCTTTCAATAGGAATTGCATAACTCTTTTGGAATTCACGCAATGAACCGAGATAACCCTGGTTGATGAAATCAAATATTGACCAAAGCTCAGTTAATCTGTTTTCAACCGGAGTACCTGTCATTGCAATTTTGATATCTGATTTTAACATTTTGACAGCAAGTGTTTGAGCTGTATCAGGGTTTTTAATATTTTGTGCTTCATCCACAATTATCATACCCCAGTTATTTTTCTTGAGTTCTTCAACATCAATTCTCATGATTGCATAAGTTGTTAAAATAACGTCATGCTTTAAATCCAGCTGTCTTTCTGCTCCGTGATATATAAACGCATCCAAAGAAGGTGCAAACATCTGCAATTCTTTCATCCAGTTACCCATCAAGGTTGTAGGACATATAACAAGTACAGGTTTATCAAGCTTTTTATCTTCTTTCATTTTCAATATTAAGCTTATAACCTGAATAGTTTTACCCAACCCCATATCATCTGCCATACAAGCGCCAAATCCTTTAGAAACATTTGTCCAAAGCCATTTAAGCCCTGTCTGCTGATAAGGTCTTAATTCACCTTTAAGAGTTTCAGGAGGAGCCACATCAACAGGCTTATTGAAGTCTTGAATAATCTTTGCAAAAGCTTCATCATAATCAAAATCATACTGGTCAAGCTGACCTGACATTGATGCGTGGATTAACTCCATACGTGACATAGATTTCAAATTAGCATTTGCAATTTGTTCAAACAACTTTCTTGTATCTTCTTTGTCAACAAGAACATATTTGTTTTTATATTTAATCAGGCCGTTTTGACCTTCAACAAGCTTATTAAACTCATCAACGGTTAACTTTTCATTACCGATAGCAATTTCATAAGAGAAATCTAATATATCGTCAAGTGAAATTTTAGAAGAAGAATTGTTATTAAATATGTCAGCAAGTTCTTTTGAACGCGATGTTTTAACCTTAGCATTAATTGAAGCACGAGGAACAACTATGTTTGTAAGTTCTTTTGGCAGAACTACTTCAATCTGGGCTTTTTGTAAATAGTATGCTGTTTGAGTAATAATTTTATAAACCTGATTTAAGTCCAAATCAAGAGCAAGCTTGCTTTCATCTTCAAACAGTTCTTCAAGTTCAGGCATATATCTTATTGCGTAATTAAGCTGTTTTTCTACAATTCTTGCAATATCAGACGCATTTGCTCCGAAAACTTCTTCTTCGGTATATAACCTGTCTATTAAAACATCTTCGTCTGTTTTTCTATTTTTTATATAAACTTTTAAGCGGAACATTTCCTGATTTTCAAGTTTGTCAATTTTGAAAAACGGAATTACATCGTATTTGCCTAAATACAATTCATCAAACCACTGCGCAAAGCTTTCTGCAATGTCATTACCTTTCATTACAGCTCTCTGTTCAAGATCCTTAATCATATATGTCCCT
Organism: Candidatus Gastranaerophilales bacterium; assembly: GCA_900548405.1. Lineage (GTDB taxonomy): Bacteria > Cyanobacteriota > Vampirovibrionia > Gastranaerophilales > Gastranaerophilaceae > Stercorousia. Next base: position 26,425 of record UNSJ01000023.1, read on the forward strand.
GATTTTACATCTTTAAATTTATAAGCTTTGATTCCCAAAAATTTATAAATAACATAATTAAGATAATTGTAAATAAAATCAACTACAAAGTTTTTTGGTTTTTCACCTTTTATAAACAGGTCATCAGGAATATTTTCTTCAAACTGGTTAATAATTCTTGCAAGCTGTTGGGAATTAATAATAGGTTCATACACAATCTTAAACATTGAACCGTGTTTTTTAATAGTCGGAATAAAATACAATTTTTCAATAAGCTTCATAACAAAATAAGTAAGCTTATTTAAATAAATAAAAGTTGGAGTTAACGCATCTAAATCAACTACATTACCAAACCCGCCAAAATAATCCATAACTAAATCGAGGCTCATTGAATATCCGACTTCATCACCCAAAACTTCTGATTTAAAGCGGAATAAAGAACCTTTAGATTTTAAATAATACTGAAAATTATTTGTAGGAGTTACAAAAAATGAAAGCTTATCATTGTTGTTAACAAGATAAAAATTAGTATTTCTGGCAGGAGAATTCGGGCTGAGAAACACTCCTTCAAATTCGTCTTCAACGATTTGGTAAATTAAGCTCAAAGTATAACGGAAGTCTTTATTTTTAAACCCGTCAGGATTTTCAGATAAATTAAAAAATAATTCATCCACATTGTTCTTTTTAAATGAAAAGTCAATATCTAAAGTTTTGTTTTCCGTCATATTTATCCCAGTCTATACTCTATATACATTCTACATTAAAAAAGATGCCGCAGTAAATACGGCATCGTAAATTTTATTTAATTAATGAATCGCAATCCATTTCAGCAGGCTTAGCAATATTCATTAATTGAAGAACAGTCGGTGCTATATTGCATAACGCCCCGTCTTCTTTTAACTGAATATTTTTTGGAGCATTAATTAAAACAAAAGGCACTTTGTTCGTTGTATGCGCAGTTTGCGGCTTTCCGGTTTCAGCGTTTACCATAACTTCAGAGTTGCCGTGATCAGCTGTCAGAAGCATAATAACATCATTTTCCTTACACGCATCAGCAATTTTACCTACGCATTCATCAACTACATGGCAAGCCTTAACTGCTGCTTCTATAACACCTGTATGACCTACCATATCAGGGTTTGCGAAGTTAACCAAAATAAAGCCGTATTCAGGATTTTTTACTGCATTTAAAACATTTTCGCAAACTTCAGGTGCGCTCATTTCAGGCTGCATATCATAAGTTGCAACTTTAGGAGAAGGAACCAAAACTCTTTTTTCGTGAGGCTGAGGTTCATCAATTCCACCGTTAAAGAAGAAAGTTACGTGAGCATATTTTTCTGTTTCAGCTGTTCTGAATTGTTTTACACCGTTAGCTTCCAAAACATCACCCAGAATATTTACCATGTGTTCTTTAGGGAACGCAACAGGGAATGTAAAATCTTCATTATAGCTTGTCATTGTCACATAACATATATTTTTAAGGACTTTTTTTCTTTCAAAACCGTCAAAGTCTTCAAAATTAATAGCTTTAGAAATTTCACGAGCTCTGTCAGGTCTGTAATTGAAAAATATTATTGAATCGTTATCATGAATTCTTGATTCTTCGCCGCCGATTACAGTTGGAAGAACAAATTCATCGTTTTCACCTCTTGCATAAGATGCTTTCACACCTTCGCAAGCTGATGAAGCTTTTTCGCCTTCGCCTAAAAGCAACGCGTTATATCCTTTTTCAACTCTTTCCCATCTGTTATCACGATCCATAATATAATATCTTCCGATAACAGTTGCAATTGGAGGAAGATTGTATTTTTTCAATTCAGCTTCAATTTCTTCTAAATATATGCAGGCACTTTGAGGAGGAGTATCACGACCGTCTAAAAATGCGTGAACATAAACTTTCTTTAAACCGTTATCAGCAGCCATTTTGATAAGAGCTTTTAAGTGTTCAAGAGATGAGTGCACGCCGCCTGTGGAAACAAGACCGTAAATATGCAATGCCGAATCACAATCTTTAGCATGATTAATAGCCATCATAAAACGTTCATTTTTAAAGAAAGAACCGTCTTTAATGGCACGGTTAATTTTTGAAAGGTCCTGATAAACAATCCTTCCTGCACCTAAATTTAAGTGTCCTACTTCACTGTTTCCCATTTGTCCTTCAGGTAGACCTACATATTCACCGTCTGCGTGTATAGAAATTGACGGATAGTCTTTTTCCAATTCATTAACATGAACAGGATCAGCTAATTTTGTTGCATCAGCTTCGGGGTGGTTTGTACTTATTCCCCAACCATCCATAATACATAATAATACTCTCTGTGTCATAATTTTCCCTCTTTATATTTCGGTTACTATGGGAAGATTTTAACAAAAACATAATTGGAATTCAATAGCTGATTTATTTCAGCTTCTTAAAGAAATCCTTTTCTGCAAGAGCTTTTGCTGCGCAGGCGTAACCGTTCATAGTATCATGAGAAGTAAGTGAACAATAATTATCACCGGTATATGCAGTACCTTCAGCACCTACCGGAAGCAAAAACCCTCTATCGCCTTTATTTACTATCTGAAACAAGAATAAATCCTGCCCTAATACATTAGGCCCTTTTTGCCTTCCTGTTGTATCTAATCCAATAAATACATTCCTGTTACCCAAAGCCTGCTGCTCAAATGTAACCAGCATACCGTCAACAGTAACAAATTGCCCGTCATCAAACATAGATGTTCCTATACCTGTTAATGTTTTAGAAAAATTCTTATAAGAAGCATCAGTTGTAATACGTTTAAAACAATCCTTGTCATTCAAGTTGTTATCAACCTGACAGTATTTTGCTATTTTAAAATACGGACGCATATACTTGTAAAAAGAGGTTGGCAAACAATCTGTCGTAAAGCAAGCTGTATCTTTGTGGTATTGCTCAAATGCCTGTGTTAACATGGAATAACCTTTAAAAAATGCAGTTCTTAATTGATGAGCTTTATAATTAGCTACCAAATTGGGGATAGTTAACGCTGCAACAACGCCGATAATACCTAAGGTTATCAAAACCTCTGCTAATGTAAATCCCTTAAGGTTGGAGCTTAAAA
>UNSJ01000024.1 GCA_900548405.1 Candidatus Gastranaerophilales bacterium
TTCCAATTGACGTAACAGCTTCTTTACTAAACTTTCTCATAAATTGCTCCTTTCTATATTATTATAAACCATTTTCGGATTTTTTTCAATAAAAAAAGAGGCACAATGTGCCTCATATTCAACTATCTCTCTTTCTCATATTGTTATAGACTACTGTTGCAGAGGTGCTCTCCACAAAGAGTCATTAAATTTATTTTGATTAGCAGTAACGTCAACAGACAAAGTAACGTTGCTAGGTGTGAATACAAATACTAAATCACCTACTTTTTGCGGTTTGCCATCAAGAGCGTGAGCTGCACCGCATACGAAGTCGATTGTTCTTTGTGATTGTTCTTTATCTAAAAGATGAAGGTTTAAAACGATTGTTTTTCTGTTTCTAAGATGTTGTACAATTGTTGCAGCATCTTCGAATGAACGAGGTTCCATAACTTTTACTTCATAACCTTTGAAGTTAGGGTGATTAACAACTTTTAATTCGCTTGTTTTATCAACTGTTGGCTGATAAGAATAAGCAGGATCCAATGCTAAATTGTCCTGAACAGGATAATCTTCATCAATTTCCTGAGCCATTTCATCGAAAATAGTTTCTCTTGGTTCAAATCCTTTTACTAAAAAATCTACTACTGATTTAATTTTGTCTGTTACTACTGCCACCGTTTTTCCTCCGTTTATCTTACTTATTTAAATAATTTTCTACCTATTCTCAGCATTGTCGCACCGTTTTTCACTGCGATATTGTAATCCTGACTCATTCCCATTGATATCTCTCTTAATTCACAGTTGTATTTTTGTTCAAGTTCGTTTTTGATATCTCTCACTTGAGAAAACAGCTTGTTCAATTCTTCTTCAGAAGCCCCCAGAGGCGCCATATTCATCAGTCCTGCAACTTCAATAGCGGGAAGCTCTTTTATAGAGGTAAAAATTTCGAAAAGCTCTAACTTGGAAAATCCAAACTTTTGTTCTTCTTCTGCATTGTTAACCTGAAGAAAAATTTGCTGAACTTTCCCTGCTTTTGCTGCTTCATCCGAAATTTCTTTTGCAAGTTTGAATGAATCCACAGAATGTATATAATCAAAAGTCCCTACTACCTTTTTAACTTTGTTAGTCTGCAGGTGCCCTATAAAATGGAACTTTGAATTACTTTTTATTTCTGCAGGAAGATTGTTAATCTTCTCAATAGCCTCAATTACTCTTGATTCCCCGAAGTCCCTCAATCCGGCATTATATGCTTCGATTATGGCATCTTCGTTAAAATACTTCGTAACTGCAATTATTTTTGGTTTATAAGGTGCGATTTCTTCCTGTATTTGTAAAAGATTTTTTTTAACCGTGTTTAACATAAATAATCATCCTACCCCTACAAGAAGTTGAATATAGTATTAATTGTACTCTATACATCTGACGCGGACAACTTTTTTATTTTTAACCCTTCCTCCTCTATATATTTTCCCCGAAAACCATGATGTCATCATGATTTCGCGGTATTTAACATTTCTTCAAGTTTGGTTAATATTTTGTAATATTGTCTCTTTTACGGCATGCTTTTTATTATTTTGGGCATGCCCCTGATGTATATTATTAGAATAAACGATGTTTACAAAGATTTTATCCACTAAACACATGAGATTTTTTGATTTTATTAAAGAAATAAGTATAATTAGCTTGTGGATATTTCAGAAAAAGAAAAATTTGATACTGCATTTAAGCTTCACAGAGAAGGAAAGACTGCTGAGGCAGAAAAAGCTTATATTGAAATTTTAAATACAAAACCTGACAATTACGAGGTTCTAAACCTTTTGGGATTGCTTTATCTTTCTCAAAATAAACAGAAAGAAGCAGAAGAATATATTACTAAGGCTTTATCTTTCAATAAAAATTCATATTTTTATGAAAATTTGGCAAGGGTTTATATTCAGGAAAAAAGTTTTGACAAAGCCTGCAAGATTTTAGAGGAAGCTATAAACACTTGTAATTGCGGGTTTGAGATTTATTTCCTTTTAGGTTTGTCTTACAAAAATAACATACAGTATGAAGAAGCAGAAAATGCGTACCTCAAAGCGCTTGAGATTAACCCTAAATCAGAAAAAGCTTGTTTTAACCTTGCAAGCCTGTATCTTTTCCTGAATAAGCCAGAAAAGGCAATTGAATACTTCACAAAATGCCTTGAAATAAACCCGAATGATAAAGAGGTTCTTTATTTTCTATCTTTAGGATATTTCAGGATAAAAGATTATGAAACAGGGACAAAATACTTTGAAAACAGGCTATGCAGAAGCACTGCAATCACTTCCCAGAAAGTAACTTATCCAAACTTGATAAAAAAAGCACACCTGTGGCAGGGGGAAGATATTTCCGACAAAACGCTTTATACATATTACGAAGCAGGTTTTGGCGACATGATTATGTTTGCAAGATATATTCCCGAACTTCAAAAACGATGTAAAAAACTTTTAATAAAACCGCAAAAAGAGCTGTCACAACTCTTTAGAGATAACTTTCCCGATGTTGAGGTTATGGACTTGTTTTATGATGAAGCAAATACGGATTTTGATGTGCATATTCCTTTTTTGAGCGTTCCTTATGTGCTGGGGCTTAATAATGAAGAAATATTCATGCATCACGACAGGTATCTTAAAGCAACACCCGACAAAATAAAATATTACAAAGAAAAGTTTTTTAATAATGACAAGTTTAATATAGCCGTTAAATGGCAGGGAAACACTTATTACGAAACAGACAGAGTGATAAACGTTGATGCTTTTGCTCCCTTATTTGAACTGCCTAATGTAAAAATTTTCTCAGCACAAACATTTGAGGGAGCTGAGGAATACGAAAAACTTGCTTCCAAATATGATATTACTGACTTAAGTAAGAGCTTTAAAGATTTTTCTTATACGGCAGGCGCTGTTGAAAACCTTGATTTGATTATTTGTAATGATACGTCTTTAGCCCACCTTGCAGGGGCAATGGGAAAACCTTGTATCATTCTTCTGCCTTATCAGTATAACTGGAGATGGCATATGGATATAACTCACTGCGACTGGTATGACAGTGTTAAGCTGTTCCGATTAGGCAAAAAAGAAAGCTGGAATGAACTTATGCAAAGGGTTGCAGAAAGCTTAAGGGCAGCTAGATAGCTGCCCTTTTAATTATTTCTTTTCAAATATCATTACGTATTCGTGTTTAAAGATAAAAAATCCGCCTGCAAGAGCTCTATAACGCCATAAATTAGCGGTTTTACCCTTAGCACGTTCGTTTCCCTGAATATCTTTTACAATAATACCTTTCAGCTTAAATCCCAAGCTCATCATTCTTGCCATACACTCAAATCCGAGCGGCTGAACTTCTGAATTTTTGTAGCTGTCACCGATAATCAATGCTGCAAAACGTCCTTTTTCAAGCATATCATAACCGTTTTTTGCAACTTTCGCAAACAAATCGTAAAATTCTTCTGTTGTATCGCAGTTTGATAAATCTTCTTTTTTATCCGAAAACTTGATAATATCATCGTAAGGCGGGTGAAGAATTAAGAACTGGGCTTTTTCTTCACGCATAATATCAAGACTTGCCTGAATTTTTTCTTTAGCTATTTCTGATGCAGAATCCGCACAGATTACTCTGACGTCAGTTACAAGCTGTTTTGGAGTAAACTTTTCGGAAACGCTTTCTGCAAGTTCATCTTTAAGTTCAACACCAATGCAGCGTCTGCCCATATTTACAGCTTCAATCCCTGAAGTTCCGGAACCGAAAAACAGGTCAAGCACAATATCATTTTTCTTGGTAAATCTTTCATAAAGCTGTTGAGCGATTTGAGGAATATAGTTTCCGTGATATTCATTGGAGTGTCCGCCGTCTTTCAATCGTGTCGGGAATTCCCACAATGTATCTGTTTTTACGTGCTCATAAGCCTTCCAGTTGTTTAAATCAATGTCACTGTATCTGGTAGTTTTGACAGGTTTTACAACTTGCAAATCCGCTGTCTTGGATTTGCTCCACGCTCCCCGAGTTTCGCCTTTGGAGCTTTGCTCCAGCAGGCTCAATCTGTTCGCTATCCGGACTTGCGCTGCTTCGTCCGTCCGCAAATCCGCCTGTTTAGATGGTTTTATTTTTGTATTTGTTCTCGCTCTTACCAAGTCTTTTTCTCCCTATAAATAAATTCTCTTTATAGCATCTTATAGAAATGTTTCAGATTTGTAATCAAACATTTAGATGAATTTGTGTTTGTTGTAGATTGAAAAATAGATGGAGGTATGATGTTCGAGGGAGCATTTACACTAAGTAATTTTTATATGATTGCAGGATTTTTACTTTCAATGTATGCCTGCGTTTCAAACGATATTATTCAAACTCTGGGTACATTTTTAAGTGCAAATAAAAAAACACCGTTTTATTATTTGTGGGCTTTTTCGGTAATCGTTCTTGTTATAACAATTGTTACAGGATGGATTGTTAATAACGGAGATATGTCCTTCGGTCTATTGACCAGAATTCCTGTAACAGAACATTATACATTTCTTTACCTGCTTCCTCCAATTATACTTATACTTTTAACAAGATGGGGAATTCCTGTTGCAACAACATTTTTGGTGCTAAGTGTTTTTTCTGTCAGCGATACATCCGTAATTTGGATGATGCTTACTAAATCTGTACTCGGTTATGTTATTGCATTTGTTGCCGCAATAATTATCTATAACATCATCGGACGACCTCTGGAGAGATATTTTTATTACACCCAAAAACGTTCCGGAGATACTAAAATTTCAAAATGGTGGATGGTTGCCAAATGGTGCTCTACTGCATTCATCTGGTCCCAATGGCTTGTACAGGATTCTGCAAAGCTGTTTGTATATTTACCAAGAAAGGCATCTGTCACAGAATTATTATTTGTACTTTTAAGCTTCACTGTTTTCTTGGGAATTTTAACTTACAAACGCGGAGGAGATATTCAAAAAATTGTCAAGATGAAAACTAATGTTCAAGATCCCCGCTCCGCAACTATTATTGATATAATTTATGCATTCTTGCTTTTATATTTTATAAATTTAAACAATGTGCCGATGTCAACAACCTGGGTTTTCATAGGTTTGCTTGCCGGACGTGAAATTGCGCTATATCAAAGATTGCGTTTTGAATCTCCTAAAAAAATGTATAAACATATTATAAAAGACTTATACAAAGTAACTTTAGGTTTAATAGTTTCGGTTGTAGTAGTAGTTTTACTTACACAATTTGATTATGTTAAACACTTCTTCTTCTCTCATTTTATAGGAGGCTGATATGGCTAGAATTCAACAATTATCAAAACATTTAATAAATCAAATCGCAGCAGGCGAAGTTATTGAACGCCCGGCATCTGTTGTAAAAGAATTGGCTGAAAACTCCATAGATGCAGGTGCTACAAAAATAAGTATCGAAATCAATAACGACTGCCGTGATATAAGAGTTGCGGATAACGGATGCGGAATTCATCCGGATGACATTATGCTTGCTTTTTCAAAACATGCTACAAGTAAAATTGCTTCTGATGATGATTTGTTTGACATTCATACACTTGGTTTCAGAGGGGAAGCTCTTGCAAGTATTATTTCAATTTCAAAACTTACCTGCACTACAAGAACTGTTGATTTTGAAACAGGTACAAAAGTTAAATGCGAAAACTCCGAAGTTAAACAGGTTGAAACAGGATGCGCAGTCGGAACTATTATGGATATAAAAGATTTGTTTTATAACCTTCCTGCGAGATTAAAATTCTTAAAAAGCCCTAATACGGAATTTTCATACATTCAGGAACTTGTTCAATCCTTAGCACTTGCTCATCCCGAATGCTCTTTGGAATTAAAGAAAAACGGCAAAACAATGCTGAAAACATCTGCACAAAATAACTTGCTGCAAACTATAAAAGAGGTTTATTCTGCCGATGTTATATCAAACCTTAAAGAAGTCTTAAAAACAGATAACCTCTCAGGCTTGAAAATTAGCGGTTATGTCAGCACTCCTGATTACACACGCTCCAGCAAAAAGAGTTATCATATTTATATTAATTCAAGAACAGTGAAATGCGGAGTTTTTCAAAAGGCTATTGATACTGCTTACAAAAGCCTTATTGCAAACGGCAAATATCCTTTTGTTGTTTTAAATTTGGAAATTCCGCCTGCTGACGTTGATGTTAATGTTCACCCTACAAAAAAAGAAGTAAGATATAAAAACACAAACCAAATATTTAATTTTATTTATACTTCTATTCAGGCAGGACTTGCAAATTATGTTGAAAGACAACAGCCAAAATCTGAACAGCCCGCACAAGATAACGTAATTGACTTTGTACAGCCAAAACTTGAAAGCTCGGGAGAAATCTTTTTTGACAAAAATGATGATGCGGTTTATGTGTCAGATAAAATTATGGAACAGGAATCAGACAATAATGTACAGGAAAAAGAAAATACTGAACAAAGAAAATTTTTCGTTCCTGCTGATAAAGAACCTGAACCTGAAGAAAACATTGTTGGACAATACAAAAATACATATATTTTAATAGAAAAAGAAGACGGCTTGGAAATAGTTGACCAGCACATAGCAGAAGAACGATACATTTATGAAAAGCTTATGTCGGAAAAAAATATTGTTTCACAAATGCTTTTTGTATCTGATGTAGTTCCTGTTTCTATTTCTGAAGCAGAACTTATCAAAGAAAACATAGAAAAGTTTGAAAAATTTGGTTACGGAATTGAATTCCTAAAAGACAATGAGTTAATTTTCAAAAAAGTTCCGCAAATGATTGCAAAGGTAAACCCTAAAGAGATTTTAGCTGATATTTTGGAGAATATTGACGGTAATATTGACAGACTGGAAGAAAAAATTCTTATCACAACATCTTGCAAAGCTTCTGTAAAAGCAGGTCAAAAACTTTCTACCTGGCAGATGCAGGAAATTATCAAAAAATGGCGTACAACAAAAATGCCTTACACCTGCCCTCACGGCCGCCCCATTGTTAAATTCTTCCCGCATAAAGAAATTGCAGCATTTTTCCAAAGAAATGCATAAATAAAAAAGAGCCTTATTTAAGGCTCTTTTTTTACTAATCAACATTTGCAGACAGACAAGTTTTTTCATAGTGCAATCTGTTGTTAAATTGATTAATTCTTCCCATAACTTCTTTAAACATAGGTATAGGCAAGCTTTGTTTACCGTCAGATAAAGCATTTTCAGGATCATGATGAACTTCTATCATAATACCGTCAGCACCTACAACAAGCCCTGCCTTAGCCATCGGTTCTATCAAATATCTTTGTCCTGTACCGTGGCTTGGATCTACAATTATAGGGAGGTGAGAATATTTTTTTATAACAGGAATAGATGCAATATCCATTACGTTACGGGTAAATGCGCTGTCAAAGCTTCTTATACCTCGTTCACAAAGGATTACATTCGGATTTCCGTTATACATAATATGTTCTGCTGCAAGTAAAAATTCTCTGATTGTACTTGCCAAACCGCGTTTTAAGATTACAGGCTTTCTGCATCTGCCGACAGCGTGAAGCAGTTTAAAGTTTTGTACGTTTCTTGCTCCGATTTGCAATACATCAATGTATTCACACATTATGTCAAGGTCCGCAACATCCATAACCTCTGAAACAGTCAAAAGTCCTGTGGCTTCACTTGCCCTCTTCATATATTGCAAAGCTTTTTCACCATAGCCTTGAAAATCATAAGGCGATGTTCTCGGTTTAAAAGCTCCGCCTCTTAAAAATTCACAGCCCATTTCTTTTCCTGCCATAGCAACTTTTAATAGCCCCTCATAATCTTCTTCAACTGAACAAGGACCTATCATTGAAACAGGTTTATTTGTACCGCCTATTTTTACACCGTTTGCAAATTCTATCACGGTATCATCAGGCTTTCTGTCACGAGATGCAAGTCTGAACGGTTCTCTTATGATTTTAACTTCTTTTACGCCGTCAAAAGCTGAAATTCTTCCGGGAGTAACTGTCGTTTTATCACCGATAGCATCAATAACCGTGTGTACTTCACCCTGATTAAATCTTATATCAAATTCATTGTCTTTTAAAAAATCAATAACTTTTTGTACTTGAACTTTGGTAGCGTTACGCTCCATAATTATAATCATAGTCATCCTCCATATTCCGGCAAAAAGTAGTGTATCATAAATATTTTTTATTATCAATCTGCTTTAACATTGCTTTTGCAGGATAATAACCGGGTAAAACCGTTAAGCAGGCTTTTAAATATTTTTCAGCTTCTTTAAAATCATTTTTATTGTAATAAATATATGCCAAAAGATAGTGCAGCTCTGGATCATGATAAAAATAGGATTTTGCTCTGTCTAAAAAGAATAAGGCTTGTTCCTCCAAATTATTGTTATAAAACACACGTCCGATAAATTTATGAACTTCAGGGTTTATAGTAAACATAAAATCTGCATATCTTACAATATTTTCAACATATTCACCCTTGTAATAATGGATAAGTATATTCAAATCAATTTCCAAGAAATTTCTAAGCTCAAAATATGAAGGATACTCTCTTATATCCTGCTGTATTAAGGAAACCATAAAATATCCCCAATGAGCTCGAATATCATTATTTTTAGCAGCTTCAAACAGGTTTTTCGCCTTAACTATATTATCAGACAGAAGCTCGTAATATGCATTTTCCAAAATGCAGCCGTTTTTAACAAAAAATTGTTGGCTCTCTTCATCAAGAGAAACCAACAATTTTTCTTTAGCTGTATTATAATTTATAACCATAAACTAATATTTGTCGTTGTTAGAACCAAAGCTGAAATCAGGCATCATAGAATTCATCATCATAGCCTGCATTACTCTCGGATCAATATTTTGCCCTTTTTGAACCTGACTCATCATCATAGGAAGCATATTCATCATGCTGTTATTATTGTTATTGTTTCCGCCTAAAAGCATACTCATTTCCATCATTTGCGGATCCTGATACTGCATCATTGAGGCATAACCTTCCGGTTGAACCGTTAAGTTCAGCCCGGCAGCTTTTAATGTCTTGACAGCATTTAGAATTTCTTCATCACTTACTTGAGCAATTTTTTCTGTTTCTTCTGCGGATGACTTATTGTCAAATTTTTTAATTTTTTCAAGGTCTTTTGTTTCAAGAGAATCTTTTTTATTGATTGTTTCTTTAATGTTGTTTAATTCTTTTTGTTTAACTTCCTGATTTAATTCAGGTGACAAACCATTGCCATATGGAGATTTGATAAATCTGTCCAAATCATCTTCTTCAGCGCTTGTATCTTCAGGCGGCTGGCAAGCAGGTCCGCCGGTCAAGCAATCACGTCCTTTAATTGCATAATCAACTAAATAGCTGTTCGGGCTTAACGCTATAACCTTTTCGTAAGATTCGACTGCATCCTCAAGCATGTCTACATGGGTATAAGCCAGTGCCATATAATAGTAAGCAACCGCATTTGAAGGATCTTTTTTGACTAATGAAAATAACTCTTGAAGACATCCGGAATAATTTCCATTTTTGTACTTAGCTATTGCACTTTTAATATTTGCATTCGGATAGTAAACAGTTATTTTATCTAATGAAGATGAAGCTGTAGTTTTTGAGCTGTCACTGGTTGTTTTCATTGAACCGTCCGGATTGTATTCAACCTTTCTCGGCTGGTTTAATTTTTCCAATTTTTGAGGCGGTGCAGCATTTACACATAATGTGCTGAGTGCTAATAATGCAGTTAATGTAACAAAAATTTTCTTATTCATCACGTACGTCCTTTTTCTCATTCTTAATGATTTTTCAATATAAATCAAGCTCTTTACTTAAATTATATAACATTTTTTAAAATAGTCATAGTGTAAATATATGATATTGATATTATCTGACAGAAAATTCACATCCGCAGTAATTTTGCCTGTACAGGTTTAAATCTTTAGAAATCCTGTTTGTCTTTAAAAATCCATCTTTTTTCTTAAAGTCAATTGCAATGTATTCAAGTCCGTATTCTTGCGCGATATTTTCACCTATTTCACTAAGTCTTGAAAAATTCTTATGCGGGCTTATAACAATTGAGGTTGTAAATTTATTTATTCCCATTTCTTTAGCAAATTCAGCTGTTTTTCTTAAACGAAGTTCAAAACATCTGTCACATCTTTTTCCTTTTTCCGGTTCGTTTTCATAACCCTTTGCAGCACTGTAAAATTCCTGCGGGTTATAATCACCCTCAATTAACTTTACATTAGAATATGAGCATAACGTCTTTTCTGCATACAGTCTTTTATAATATTCTTCCTGCGGGAAAATATTAGGATTATAAAAATATACAAAAACCTGATATCCCATATCTTGTAATAAAGATATAGGATATCCGGAACATATTGCACAACAGCTGTGAAGTATTATTTTATTTTTCTTCTGCACCTGCTTTTTCTACCCATTCCACGTATTCTTTGTAAGGCTTAATACCTACATAAGCATCGTTATTTATCATTGTTGTCGGTGTTCCGTTTATGCCTTTAGCATAAGCTTCATCAATTTCTTTACGTATTTTTTCAGCTGTTTCAAGACTGTTTGCATCTTCCTGAAGCTTCTGCATATCAAAGCCCATATCTTTTACAAGGTCAAGAATTGCTTCTTCATTTTGAGGTTTATTTTGGAATAAAATATCGTTCATATCCCAGAATTTACCTTGTTTTTCAGCAGCAATTGCATATTTGGCATCTATACAAGAACCTTGATGGAACGGTCCCTGCAAATACTTGTTACAATCTGTATCCAGAGGAAGATTTCTGTGAATAACCTTGATATTTTTCATATCTTTTGCAAGTTTATGCATCATAATATTGTGAGCATAACATATCGGGCACTGGTAATCTGAATATGTATAAACAATAATTTTTGCATCTTTATTACCCAAAACATTCCCTTTAACAGCGTATTTATTATGTTTTGCTTTTACAAATTCTTTAAATTGAAGCTGTCTTTTTACTTGCGGTGCAAATACATAGCTTGTTGCAGTATAAGTTAAAAAGCTTGCGGCAGCCAGCATAACAATAATAAAGGCTATTAAATATTTTTTAATTTTAACAGCATCTATAAAATCCGCAAAACTTTGTTTAACTGATTTTACAAAACCGCCGTTTTTGAAATCTGTTGCGATACAGCCTATTAAAAGATTTAAGATATAAGTAAACGCGCAAAGCACGCACAATTTTTTAATTTCAAACAAACTTAAACATAACAATATCATTGAAATTATGAATGAAATTAATCCCAAAGATGCTATGTAATCCAACGGATTTTTGAAAACTTCCAAGAACTTTAAGAATTTTACATTCTTCAATTTATTTACAAAAAGCATAAAAATCATAAATGCATATAAGAACATTCCCCAGTAAGCAAGAGGAATACCAAAGAATTGTGATTCAGTGGTTTTTGCAATTCCGTCGCAATCAATAAAATCATTTACAGAACAAAAGCTTGCTAATGCATAAGGATTAAAGTTTGCATTGTAATAAATAATCGCTAATTTTATAGTTGTAAGTAAACCTATAACTGATAAAACAGCTATTCCAACCTTTTTTTTCATATCTTCATTCATACATAATTCTCCTATTATATGTTTATAATACAATTTTAATTTTTATAAATCAATAGCATAAAGCAGGTATATTAAATCCCCCGTTATGGCAATAAAAAGTCTATTATTATATTTTAACCTTGAATAAAATAAGATTTCATGGTATACTTGATTTATACAGTTATTTTGCGAGAGGTTGATTTGAAAAAGAATATTTTTGACTTGTTTTTAGATAAAGTACTTACTGTACCTTTTTGGGTAAGACAGGTTATATATCTGAAATTAGCTCAGGAAATGAGAGAAAAATCTTGTGAAAACTTTTTAAGAAATAATCCTGATGATATTCTCTCTACATTCGTTCCTACTCTTACCTTTAAGGGAAAAACAGAACTTATGGAACGTAAATGCGGACTTGATAATAATATTTATAACTTCCTTCAAGGATGTGCAAATGAATATAGCATGCTGGAAATATCAGTTAACACTTTCCTTTCTATGGAAGAAGTTGCTAAGTACTATGAATTATGCCTGGAACAGAACTTTATTAAAGTGCCTGATTCTAAAGAAATTCATGCTATGGCAGGTTATATTGCAGGCAAATTCAGGGTCGGCGAATATTTTAAACAAAAAGGAGCACTTACTGTTGATCAGCTGCAGCAGGCAATTTTAGCTCACCGAAGCGCAAACGAACAAGGTCAGCCTGCAAGATTTGGAGAAATCCTTGTAACACTCGGTTTTGTTAAAGAAGAAGATTTAACAGCTTTGTTATTGCTAAAAGAAGAATCTAAAAAACGTTTCATTCTTGACTACAATACCGTTCCAAAATCCGAAACAACTTTTACTAACGATAATCAAAAGTATGAGGAAGAAATTGCGGCATTAAAAGATGAAAATCTTAAATTAAAACGTAAAATGATTCAGCTTTTGGAGTTAGTAAAAAGAAATGGTCAACAATAATACAGAACCGACACTTCTTGTCGAATTTGAAAGAGACGGACTTGTAGAGCGCGAGCATTACGGTTTTATAGTTCTTGCCGATAAAAACAGGGCTTTTGACTTCACAGGAGATGCAAAAAATTATCCGTTCTACCTGCGTTCCTGCGCAAAACCTTTACAGGCAAGCCTTTTGATAGATTTCGGGATGGACAAGCACTATGAGATGACAGAAGAAGAAATTGCAATCTGCTGTGCTTCTCATGCCGGAGAGGAGGTTCATGTTAAAACAGCAGTCGGACTTTTAAAGAAAATCGGACTTGATGAAAGCTATTTAAAATGCGGTTTTCATAAGCCTCTTTCTAAGACCGAACAAAATAAAATGCTTTTATCAGGAACCCGGGAAAATATAATTCAAAACAACTGCTCAGGCAAACACATTATGATGCTCGGTTTATGCAAAATGAAAAACTGGGATTTGGCTACATATGATGAGCTTGAACATCCTTTACAGCAGGCGATTAAAAATAAAATTAATGAATTATGCCATATAACTAAAGAATATCCGATTACAAAAGACGGATGCGGCGTACCTATTCATTCCATGCCTTTGAAAAACATGCTTCACGGGTACTTAAATCTTTTCTGCAATCCGAAATACGAAAAAATAAAAAATGCATTCTTAAATCATCCTTATCTTATAGGCGGTGAAGACAGAACTGACACCAAAATTATCGAGCATTCCAACGGACTTGCTGCAAAAGTAGGAGCAGGCGGATTATGCATAGTTGTAAATACTTTAACAGAGGAAGCCTTTATTGTTAAGATTGCTGATTGCGACATGCAGGCAAGAGAACTTGTAGTTTTGCAGGTTCTCAAAAATCTTCACTGGGCTGATATTGAAATCTCTCATGACATAAAAACACTTCACAATGAAAAAGTCGGAGAAATTATTGTTTCAACTTAAGCTTTCCGTTTAGCATTTTTGATGCCTCCTGATTATATTCTGCTTTTACATTTAAGTAAGCATCTTTCTTAATCAAACCGTTGTCAGTTTCTATTGACATGAAATATAAGCCTCTGTTATAAACATTCTGCGCTGATTTCATTATTTCATCAGGAATTTTTCCGTTATAAATCTTGCTTGCATGAGATATTTCATACAGCCTGCGCTTATCTAATCCGCTTAAATATTTTCGAAGCGTTTTACCGTCTTTTTCAACAACAAACATTTTTTTGTTTTCAAAGTTATTAATATATTTCTCCAGTTCGCCTGAACTTTTAAATTTTATTTCGGAATAATCAACATTCATTTTTGCAATAGCAGATGAGTAATCACCGCTTTTTAAAGCACTTACAAATCCTGAATGGTTTTCAAACATTGTTTCGCCTCTGTTAAACACAAAATCCATTACGGAATCTTTAACATTCTGCGGCATTTTTTTGTAAGCATCATCACCGATTATAGCCCTAATGTTTTGTTCTCTATCAAGAATATCCTGAGCCAATAGTGTATAAATCTGCGTATCAGAAAGTTTCGCATTTTTATATTTTGTATACTCTTTACCATCAAGAGCGTGTCCTATGCCGATTGTTTTAACCCCGTTTTTGTCTGTGTATACGCTATTGTGTTTTTCTTCCATTTTTTCAAGCGACTTTAAATAATCAAGGCTAAACCCTGTGGCTTTTGCAGCATCATCAATACTTTTGACGTTTTTAGCAATTCTTCTTTCAGGAATTTTAATTGTTTCACCCACTTTTAGTGCTTTCTCATTAAGAGAATTAAGTGCAAGAACCGCTTCTGTGGAAACACCGAATTTCTCTGCAATAGAACCTGCCGTATCCCCTTGTTTAATAACATAATCAGGACTTTTTGTTATTTTTACAAATTTATTACGTGCATTTTCTTTTGCGATATCTTCATCGGAAATTTCTTTATACATTTGAATTCCGCTGTTATTATTATTTTTGGGTGAAGTAAAAATTGCAGCGTTTGATTTTGCCGGAATTTTAAGCCTTTGACCGACTGACAATGCATTACCGCTTAATCTGTTAGCTTTCTTTAAATCTTCTACGGAAACTCCGTTTGCTTTTGCAATAGAAAACAATGTCTCTCCTGATTTTACAGTGTAAACATTATCATCCTTATGTGGCACGTTTTTTGTGTTATTTGATTTTTGCGTTTGTTCGGGAGGAGTTGATCTGAAAAAGCTCAGCAACTTCCATAAATCGAAATCTGACATTTTTTACCTTACTTTATTAAAGTTTCTTCTATTGCATCAGCAACACATTTCATATATTTTTTCTGGTCATACGTTGATAAAAGCGAGTTTGTAATATCTTCATTTGCAATATTACCTATTTCCAGCAGAGATGATGAAACACCTTTTGTCGCATTATTCACATACAACTCATCATGTTCCACTTTTGGCGTAAGCTGTGGAAAACCTTTTTTCAAATGTTTGTTAATATTATCCGAAAGCTTTTTATCAACGCCTTTTGTGTATCTTACAGTACACTTTTTATCTTTCGGGTTTTCTTTTACTGATTCCACGTGAACAGACAAAAATAGCATATCGCCTTTATTGCTGTCTTTCATAACTTTTCGTACATCATCAGCGCCTTTTTTGCCTGCTAACATATTTTCAAGATAATGTTGTTTTGCCATACCACCGTTTCTTACTGCACCTGAAACAAAAACAACAGTTGCACCTCTGCTTCTCAATTCGTCAGACAACTTGTCAACAAAGCTTTGCGCCACGCGCCATTCTTCAATAGGCATCTCTTTGCCTTCGGCATTTTTTACAGAAAGAACTGTACCCGGATCAAAACTACCGTTGCTTTGCTGATAGCCGCCGTGCCCTGAATTCAGGATTACTACTTTATTATTCAAATTACCTTTGCCTGTTGGTTTTTGAAGTTCCGTAACAGCTTCTATTTTCTTTGTTTCGGTATTATAATTCGGAAGCGGTCTTACAATATAAGGATTATCGACTTTACTAAACCCTTTATCTTTTTTGGCACTGTTAATCGCCCATTTTTTTAACTGACCTGCCGTAGCATAATTTCCGTCAGAACCTTTTATGGTTGTAAGAGTATTTGATGTTATATCTTTACTGTTACCGCCGTTTGTACTTTTTACTGTTTCGTTCGGAATGGATGAAGAATTGGAAGATTTGCCCGAGTTTTTAGCAGGAGGTTCAGTTGTTTTTTCATCGGCAGACATCATTTCTTCAATCATATTATCCATATTTTCGGTATCTACCATACCTTTGTACCAGGGCTTATCAAATTCTTTTTCAAGCTCTGCTTTAAATTCCTGTCTTTTTTGAGGATTTATGTTTTTTGTATGCTTTGCAAGATAATCGTAAACTGTCATTACGGCATCTTTTCTCAATTGCGCATTACTTCTAACTTCAGAACAGATCGCATTTATAAGCGTTTCATCATTTTTGGGCAACGCTTCATACTCTTTTATTACCTCTTTGGCATTTTTTTCGTTTATCTTTAAAAATGCTTTTGCAAAATCTTCTTTTCCAACAGCACCTGTATTATTACAAACAGCCTCTTTGATTTGTTCAGCTATCTCTTTAGGTGTAACCTCTTTTTTAGGAACTACCGGCTTATCAACTGAAGATGTTTCATATAGCTTTGCTAAAGAGTTTTGTTTTCGAGGTTTTGGCTGAGGTTTTGAGGTCTTTTCTGCACCCTGTTTTTTAGGATACACATAAAAATGTTCGCCTTTTGAAGGTTTGTAGTTTTTTGGAAGACCGTTCAGTGCAAGTAATTCTTCCTCTTTCATTCCGTTTTGTTCGGCAAGATATTTTAATCCTTTTCCGTCAGGAATTTGTGCGTGAGGAATATTTTTTATGACCTGATTTTTATCGAGCGTATCTTTAGTAAGTCCTGTCATATTTTTAAAATCCGTTAATGACATATTAAACTTACGCGCAATAGCAGTCAGTCCTTTCTCATCACCGCTGACTGTTACAATATACTCTCCGCGCGCTCTTGCATCTTTTTTAATTTTTTCCATATCTGGAACTTCATTATCCCTTTTTTCTAAAGGGTTTGCACCGTTAAGTTCTTTAATTTCAAAATTCATAAATTAATTCCTACTTTTACACACATAAAAAATAACGGCTTCTTGAAGAAGAAACTTTAAGAGAACCGTCACTTTATTAATATTTATTTACAAATATATTTATGTATTGAAAATCCTGTCGCCTGCATCTCCCATACCGGGTACAATATAGCCTTTTTCATTTAAACGGTCATCAACTGCAGCAGTAATAATTTCAATATCAGGGTAATGCTTTTGAATATTTTCAATTCCCTGAGGAGCAGCAATAATACAAATTACCTTGATATTATCAATAGGTATTCCTTTGTCAGCATACAGTTTAATCGCTTCTATCAAAGAATTTCCGGTAGCAAGCATAGGATCTGTTATATAAATATAGAATTTTTCGGGATTAGGAGCATCCATAGGAACCTTATTGTAATACCATACAGGCTTAAGTGTCTTTTCATCCCTGTACATACCAATATGTCTTATACACGCTTGAGGCAGAATATCAATGGCTTCATCCGTAAAAATCAAACCTGCCCTCAATATAGGCGAGATAATAATATTTATATCAGAATCAACTGTCTTTGTTGTAAAAGATGTTAAAGGAGTAGTAATTTCAGCATCAACAAGCGGTAAATTTTTTGAAGCTTCATATAAAAGACATCTTGTAATTTTTCTTGCTGCAATTCTAACCCCTTGACTATCAGTATCTTTATCTCTCATTGTACATAAGTTCAAAAGCACTACAGGGTTACTGATTATTCTCACTTTCTTTTTGTTCATCAGTATCAACTCCTTTATTTTTCTTTTTTGGAAATTCATTAATCCATTTATCAAGCATATTCATATTGCTTTTAATGCCTCGAAGTTCAACTCCTGAACTATCCATATTTTCAAGTCCAGTTTCTTTTGCAAAAAATGATAGTTTATTGGTAATAGAACCGATTTTATCAAACATGTCATTTAACAATCCTAGAGAATCATGCAGTCTTTTAGGATTTTTAACAACTAATAGCTTCTTTGCAGCCAAGCTTTCTTCAGTTGGAGGATATACCTCCAATGATTTTGAACCGCCCATACCGCTAAATTCTACCGTTGCAATAGAACCTTTTGGAAAAATTACTTCTTTGTCGGTAATAATTACTTTTACATAAACATCGTTTGATAAGATTTTAATTCTGTCAACATAACCAACTTGAACTCCCATAAATTTAACGGGAGAACCAACAATAAGCCCGTCAACGTCAGGCAGAAACAGCTGATAAGTAACAAGCTCTTTGCTCTTATGGTATCTGTAAATACGAACACCTGCAATAACAAAACATAAAATCAAAAACCAAATTGCAAATTCTATCCAAACGTATTTATGAATACCTTCTATTTTTTTCATAGGTCTATTATACACTAATACATGAATTTTTGCTACTTGCCAAAAAACTTTTTGTATTATAGTATTAATATATATATAGAAAAGTGAGGTTTGAAAATGGATCAAATTATAAGAGTTGCGTGGGATTTGAATGAAAATACCGACAACAGATATCAGTTAGTATATGAAATTGCAGAACTTGCAAAAAAATTAGTTGATGAAAATCAAGCTAAAAAAGCTCGTGATGATTTCAATTTCGAAGAAAACTTTGATACAACTTATAAAAAAGAAAATCCTGTTGAACATGCCATTATGGTAAAAGCTGCAGAAGCTGATGACGACAGATTAGTAGGTTAATTTTTTATTAAGGCACAAGAAAAATCTTGTGCCTTTTTGTGTTTAAAATCGGGGGATATATGGAAAATACAGTTAAATATTTAAAAGAAAAAACTAACAACTTCAATCCTGAAACAGGTATTATTTTAGGTTCGGGGCTAGGTGAACTTGCTGATGAATACTGTAATTATGCCGTACCATATTCAGATATTCCAAATTTTATTAAATCTACCGTTAAAGGACACAAAGGAAGATTGGTCTTTGCAGAAATAAATAATAAAAAAACAGTTTTGATGCAGGGCAGAAACCATTTTTACGAAGGTCATTCAATGCAGGAAATTACTTTTCCTGTTAAAGTTATGAAAGCACTCGGTGTTAAAACATTAATTTTAACTAATGCAGCAGGCGCTGTAAATGAAAGTTATAAACCTGCTGATTTAATGATTATTACCGATCATATTAACAATATGGGTTCAAATCCGCTAATTGGTCCGAATGACGATACTTTAGGCGAAAGATTTCCTGATATGACAGAAGTCTATAAAAAAGACCTTATTGAGCTTGCTGAAAAATCTGCCAATAAATTAGGTATGGATATTCAAAAAGGCGTATATTGGGCGAATTCAGGACCTTCTTATGAAACTCCTGCCGAAATCAACATGATTAGAAAACTCGGCGGTGATGCAGTGGGAATGTCAACCGTTCCTGAAGCAATCGTTGCAAATTACTGCCAAATTGATGTTTTAGGAATCAGCTGTATATCAAATGCTGCAAGTTCTGCCACAGGAGAAAAACTTTCCCATGAAGAAGTTATTGACACAACTAACAAAGCAAAAGCAAAATTTAAGTCTTTAATCCTTGAAGTAATAAGTAATTTATAATTATAAAACTGATTGTAAATTTACGTAAATTTTGTATATACATGCTCTTGTCAAATTTTTGTTTTCAGTTGAAAATACATGACGGGAAGGACGAAAAAATGTTAGTAGGAAGAACAACATACGATGCGGTCAAACAACGACAAAAGTCTACCGGAGAATTATCTCCAAAGCGTATTCCTCTTTCTTCCGAGTTCATGTCTTCAAAAAATAGTTTAAATAATATCGAGAGACCTTTAAAAAGTAATCAAAATGATTTATCTTTTAAAGGTCTTTCTTTTAAGGGTGAAAATAAACCTAAGAAAAAAGATGATAAAATGAAGCCGCTGCTTGCAACATTTGGAGTACTTGCAGCTACGGGGCTTGCTTTGAGATTTGCTCCAAGATATAAAGAAGCAGGAAATTTCAAAGTTACGGAATTTTTAGAATTTGCACAAAAGCATATGGGTGTTATTAAAAAAGATGCTAAAAACCCTGATGCAATAGTTAACTCATCAATCGCAGAAGAATTGTTTGAGAGTGTTAGAGATTCTGAATTAACTAAAAACTTAATCAAAGTAGACGGTGACAATGTTACTTTCTACAAAAAAACCATCCCTCAATTAATATGGGATGGTTTAATTTATCCGTTTAAAATACTTCCTGCAGACATTTTGAACGGCGGAGTTGAGTTAATTGGTAAAATTAAACCTTTTAAAGGCTGGGCTGAAAAAACATTACAAAAACCTATGTTTAAAAATATCAGACAGCGTTCCAAAATTGATGCAAAAGTTAACTCTTTAAGAGGATTGTTCAAAACGGCTTCTGATTTGAACGGTAAAACAGAAGCAGAAATTTCTTCTGCAATGTTCCAGCGTTCAGTAAAAATGTTCGATCCGGGAACAGGAAACTATGACACTAAACACGAAAGATCATTAAACAGACTTGTGTCAGGTCTTCCTCCTGCATTGTTCCTGGCTAACGATGCATACAACCTTTCAAGAATGATGGATGATGACGGAAAAGCAGCTACCGAAGAACAAAAAGTAAGATTTAAACAAGAAATGGCAAGAATAGGCTTTAATGCATACATTACACTTGTTACTCTAGGCGCTTTGAACAAATATATTAATAATTCTAAAATGGGTATTATGCTGATGACAGGTTTGACAACTCTGACAACAGAAGCATTCTCAAGGGTTATTAACGGAAAACATATTACAAGATTAACACCTGAAGAAGCTCGCAGGGAAAATGAAAAGAACCAAGCTCCGGAAGCGCAAATAAAACCTGACTTATCATTCAAAGCATCTGAAAAGCCTAAAGAAGATAAAGAAAAACAACAAAAACCGCTGCTCACATTTAATTCGGCAATGAAAGCAGTTGGTTTAATCATAGCAGGAGGATATGCTGCAAAAGGTTTGAGAAAAATCTCTGCAGTAGATAACGCATGGAAAAATTTCAGCGGCTACTTTAAAAATTTATATAAAGATGCAACTCAAATAAAAGATTACAGAATACCTCAAGAAAAATTAAATGAAATAACCAAAGTACTTGATGAAAACGGCTTTACAAAACTGGCAGAAAAATACAGAAACGTAGCAAAAACTGCAGTAAATCCTGACGGAACAATCAGTCTGGGAGTAAAAGATAAGAAAACAAAACCTTTAGTAGACTTTTTCTTAGCGCCGTTCAGATTTATATGGAAATACGGTTCACTACCATACAAGTTTGTTGATGATGCAGTCCAATCTTTTGGTAAAAAAGCTCCAAAAGCAGCACGCAAGAAAGTAGAAGATATTTCAGCACTAGCTAAAAGTATTGATAATATCGGACGCGAAGCTACTAAGAAAAATTATACACCGGAACAGTTCCAATCTTATGTTAAAGATAACATCTTAAAAGCATTTAACGTTGACACAATGTCTAACGTGTCAAACAGCGAACTTTCTAATCTTGCTAAAACAGCTGCGCTTGCGGCAACTATATGGTTCCTGATGACTGATAACTACAACATGGTTATGTTGAAGTCTAACGGTAACGATGTAGAAGGTGCAAAAACAAAATTCACTGAAAGATTTGTTCAAGAAGGTTCTAGATTATTCTATCAAACATTACTGATTGATTTATTCAACAGCACCTTCAAGAGCCAGTACAACAAGTCACTGTTTGGAATGAGCTGGATTACATTAACTAATACTACAATGGGTGAATGGCTGACAAGAAAATCAGTCGGCGTTCCTGTTGGAACTCATACACGTGACCAGTTAATAGAACTTGAAAATAAACAAGAAAATGCAACAGGTTTTGAAAGAAAATATTATGACTTTATGAAACGCTTAACCGGAAAACGTTCAATTAAAACTTATGAAGTAGATAAAAAAGAACAGCCTGTAACAGCTCAAGCTCAAGAAATCAATTTTACAAACAAAAGCAGCCTTAACAAAATAATTAAAGGTTAATATTAAAATGGCAATTCATTCTGTTCAGAACATATCAAAAGATGATAAACGAAATATTGCAATGGCTTCCGGAGGCAGTGTAATTTGGGGCGGAAAAGAATTATATAATACTTTTAATAATATAAAAATGCAAAAGCACGGTTTTAAAATCTTTATGCGTGCCGCATACAATAAAGATACCTTTGATTACATAAAACAATCAAGAGAAAAAGATTTAGAAAACGCAAGAGCTTTAGGTATTGAAGATAAAATTAAAGAAGTGCATAGAGAAAGTGATTTGAAATGGTCACAAGGCATTAAAGCGCATAAAATGCGTTATAAGAACGAAATAAAAGACATTCAAAAGAATGCGCCGTTTAAAATAACTATAAAAATGTTAGGCGGAGCCGCAATAGGTCTGTTATTAAGTATGTTGATTACACATCTTAAAAACTATAAAGACAAATAAACTGATGAAATATAACTTGCTTGGTTATTTTTAACTTCTTTATTGTTATTCTGCCAAAAGAATATCCCAACAGCAATCGCAGCTACAAGAATTATTATAAATAACACTTTTGTAAGTATTGCAAAAATTTTACCTACAATAAATAAAACTATAATAATTCCTAATCCTATTAGTAAAGTTGTAAATTCCATAATTATCTGACCTTATTTTCTTCCCCTTTAATAAGTCTTACAATATTTGAGCGGTGTAAATAAATAATATAAACAGCACCCAATGCACAATATGCAATATAAGCTAAAGGAGCTTTAAAAGCCCACATTAAAAAGGGTGATATAGCAAGCGCAACAATAGAACCCACTGAAACATATCTTGAAACAAAAGTAACAACAGCCCAAATTGCTGCAATTATTAAACCTACCTGCCAGTTGAGAGCAAGAATTGTACCTACACCTGATGCAACAGATTTTCCGCCTGTAAATTTTAAGAATATTGATTTGCTGTGGCCGAGAATAACCGCAATCGCCGCCAGTACAGGTAAAAGTCCTATACCTGTAAATGTTGTTGCAAATATTTTTGCAAGCACTACGGGCAGGGCGCCTTTGAAAGCGTCAAGAAGCAATGTGATAAAGAACCATTTTTTGCCCATAACTCTTTTTACATTAGTAGCGCCTGTTGAGCCTGAACCTATTGTTCTGATATCTTGTCCAGTGAATGCTTTTACAATAATATAACCTGTCGGTATAGAACCGATAATATATGCAGCTATTACAACAGCAAGTAATTCCAATATTTTTTCCATAATCTCTCCTTCGTGCAAAAATTATATCAAGGATGTTGTAATAATTCAAGAATCTATTATAATATATAAATAATGAAAAAGATTATTGCATTTTTAATATGTATTCAAATGGTAATTCTGCCGGTGTATGCAGAATATGATTTCAGTGATGAAGCACAGGCGGAATTTGACAGAAACAGGTTTCAGCCCGTTCAAGCCCAACCTGTACAAAATGATTTTTCAAAAACTCAAAAGAAGAAAATTTTAAAACAGAAAAATAATAATGATAATTATATAAATGAGTCATACAGAACAAATTATACTCCGCCTTTGCTT
Source organism: Candidatus Gastranaerophilales bacterium (assembly GCA_900548405.1). Taxonomy (GTDB): domain Bacteria; phylum Cyanobacteriota; class Vampirovibrionia; order Gastranaerophilales; family Gastranaerophilaceae; genus Stercorousia. The sequence continues at coordinate 23,161 of UNSJ01000024.1, forward strand.
GAAGAAAATAATCCTGCCACCCGCCCTCAGCCTCAGCTGTCAGGTAGTGTAGTTACAGTGCCTTCAGGAACAACATTTTACGTAACTTTTGATGCCGGAATAAGCTCGGGAAGCCTTGAAAAAAATGACAGGCTTACTGTAAGACTTACCGAAGATTTGAGATATAACGGCATTTTAATAGCACCTGCCGGAAGTCTTGTTTATGGAAGCGCAATTGATGCCAATGCTGCAGGTTTGGCTTACGGAAGCGGAGCAATTGAAATTAATTTTAACCAAATATTGACACCCGATGGAAACGTCATAAATATATCAACCGAAAAAATTTATATGAAAGCCAAAAGCGAACGTGCACAAAAAATGACACGTGATATTGTGATAGGAGCACTTGGCAGTATGCTTGTCGGGGCTGCATTTACCGCACTCGGCGGAGGGGACAACTGGGGTGAAAATATGTTAATTTACGGCGGACTTGGTGCATTGGGCGGAGGCTTACGCGGCACAATGCAAAGAGGCGAAGACATCCAAATCCAAGACGGAACAAGCGTTGAAATCAGACTTATTCAACCGCTTAACGCTGTTCAATATAATTACGGATTGCTCTAACAAGCAAAATATGATATAGTAATGATAAAGAGTTTAAAACAGGTGAGAGATGAAGTTAAATAAAAGATTAGTCACATTAGGTTTATTAATATTAATACTTTCGGTTGCAGGAAAATTTCTTTGGATGGGATTAAGACAGATTAAAGTTGATGACTTTCATCCGTCAGCTGTAATTTTTGTTATTGACTCATCAGCATCAAACCAAAAACAGCTTCCCGAACAGAAAAAAACATTAAGACAAATATGTAACCTTCTTGATCCTGAGGACCAAATTAAAATATTAAGGGTTTCAGAAGACGCATATCTCATTTACGAAGGCACTCCGATGAACGGAAGTGTTATAACAAAATCAATGGATGCGTTCACTCAATATGATAAAAATGATTACGGAACAGCTTACGGCGTCGGACTTAAAAAAGCATTTTCTCATGTATTGACTATGCAAAAAGCAGGATACAGACCTGCTGTAATTGTTATGGGTGATTTAGAAAATGAAGGTGCTATTGAAAAACAGATTAACTGGAATACACTTCCTCAGAATGTTCAAAATGTTAAACAATACGCACCGGAACTTTCAATGATGTTTTTGGATGCTCACCCTGCAAAACTTGATTTGGTTAAAGAAAAATTAACACCTGTACTTGGTGAAGAACATTTGATAGTTTCACCAAAACAAAATATAGATAAATCTATTAGAAAATTCCTTCACGCACTTGGAAGATAATTAACGAGGTAATAAATTAATGGCTATAATAGTTTCAACATCTAAACAAGAAAAAGTTTTTAGCGGTAAAGATGTAATAAACGTTGGTACAAATCCTAATTGTGATTTTATTTTGGAATTGGGATTTGATGTTTTGCTCACGCTCCAATACAATAACGCTGATAATAAATGCGTTATTATGAACACTTTTCAAAGTGATAAAGTATTATTTAAGGGGCAGCCCGTTAAAAGAGTTGAGGTTGGAAATGTATGCAAATTAATGTTTGCTGGAAGTGATGAATTCGTAAGTATTAAGATACTTGCAGAAGCACCTGTTGCGGCTTCTGTTGAGCACAAAAAAACAGTTACCTCAATAAGCCAGGAAGATTTTACCGAAGAAGATATTAAAGGGCTTTACGGAAAAGATGTAAATGCCGTTACCAAAGTTAAAATCGAAAAACAGAAAGAAGATTTGGAAAACGTTCGTGTTGCAATAATAAAACAAGTTGCATTCCACATAAACGATTTGAAACAAAAACTTTCTACAAATTCTAAAACAAGTATATTTTTACACATTGCAATGTTTATAAGCTCAATTATCTGTGCGTTTGGCGTATCAAATTATTTAATGGGTTTGTCTATTCAGGAATCTGCAAATTACCTGCATCTTCCTACAAACATCAAAGTTTGGGCTGCATACACAATTTTAACATACGGTATATGTCTTCTGTTAAAACAGGGCGTATATTTGTATATGCAGAGTAATATTCAAAAAGAAATGTCAAAATCCGCAAAACTCGGACAGACATTTATGCTTATATTCTCATTAATATTTGTACTCGGAATTTATGTGGTAAATCTTGTTTATTATATGAATTTAAATGATTTTATGACATTTGCTATATTTATTTCTTTCTTCTTCTCAGGTATTATGGCAGTTCTTGCAATAAGCTGCGGCTACTTTAAATGCAACGGTACAGAATGGACTGTAATGCTTGATAAATATGAATACAGAGAAGATTTTGAAAGCGTTATCAAGTCTTACAGACAATGGATTGAACGATATATTAACAGCTTAAGCAACTCTAAAATTCAATATATTAAAGATAAAATGTTTAATCTGCAGTTAAAATCAGTCGGAGAAACTGTGGTAGGTATATTAACAGCTCCGTTTTTGGCTTACGGTGTTTCAAACACTCTTGCAATGTGTTTTCCGGAAGCTGCAGGATGGGTTAGAATTTCAGGATTAAGAATCAGCCCTGTATTTTTAACTCTTGCAACATTTTTGATTATCTTTGCATTTTTCTCATTTGTAAATGCTTTCTTATGCACTAAAAAAGTTCAAGGTTCACAAGTTATAAAACAAGACGGTTTCAGCGATTGGCAGCATCATGGCGTTACCATTTACGGACTTGAAGGTGTCAGAAGACTGGAGTCTGAAAAACGCCGTTCACTTGCAATTGCATGTGCAATCATTTTCATAGAATTTGCTATGAACATTTCATATTTTATGACTGAAATCGGCGGAGACTTACAAGGCATATTTTTAAGTTTAGTTGCAGCATTAGTTCCGACAGCATTATTGATTGCTGAAACTATGATGCTCAGCCAGACTAAATTTGATATCTATGCCTGCGATGAATTACTTTCTAAAGTAGATAAAGACTAGTATGGATTTCTTAAAAGTTACAGTTATAGTTTTATTTGTATTATTGACCATCATAACTGTGCATATACATCCTGATATGCATCAGCCGATGATACTTGAGGATGCGGATTTTAAGGTTACACGAATAAGCGACAATCTAACAACAAAAAATATTCCTGTAACCAAACAGCCTGCTTTGAAAAGCGAAACAAATACAGATAATAAAGCCACAGAATCCCAACGTGAAATAAGAGTTCAAGACAATTCCGCAATCAATAAAAAAACAAAACAAGTTAAGCAGGAAGAACAAAAACCTGTTAGAAAAACACAAAAATATAAGCAGGATAAAGCAGATGAAACTTCTCAACTGGAATTACTTCAAAGGATTATAAAACAGGCAGAACAGGGAGCTTCCCAAACAGAAGAAATTCCTTTTACTCCGCCGCAGCAAAAACCTCAGCCTAGACGTGAACAGGCTCCTGCACAAAAACAAGAAGTTAAGAAAAACAGCGGCAACCCTAAAAATCCGTATATGACCGAGCAGGAAGAAATTATAGCCTGGAACAAATGGAGAAGTGCAGTCCAAAACAGGATAATGGATGATTCAAAAATAGATTACGCACCACTTGGAACCGCATTTATGTTTTCATTTGTAGCTGACAAATTCGGGAATGTTTCTAACATAAAAGTTGTTTGCTCAAACCCTGCCTTTATGGATGTTGCAAGAAACAACGTAAAACCTGCTATTGCAAACCTTCAAAAGCAGCCTATATTAAGGTTTCCACGCGGAACCCAAAGAACTTCCACAGTAGTAACAGGTATATTTCTTATAGGAACAGAAGAAAGATATTCATCACCAAGTGATTTTTCAGATTATGAAAGGGTTAAATACTAATGGATGCAAAAAAAATTACAATTATTTGTATGGTAATGCTCATTATAATCGCAATTTCAACAACAGCAATTATAAATATGAAGCCGCAGATGCATAAGACTTTTCAACTCGAAAATTTAATTTTTAAAAGAGGTAATAAATGATTTTAAAAATAATTTGCCTCATACTCTTGATTATACTTGAGCTTCCTCTTGTTATAAGATTTATACGCTACAACAGAGAATATGAAATAACAAGGCAGGTTGCAGTTACTATATTAATGATTATTACAGCCTTAATTGTTTGGGGTATTTATAAACTTGCGTTATTTGTGATAAGATAAAATTGTTATGTACAGATGTAGAGAATGCAAAGCTGAATACAATCAAAAAGTTGATTACTGTGATTGCGGTAACAACACATTTGATATTATAGATGATGCTCCGTTTACAGAAGAAAAACAATCGCCAATTAATGTAAAAACTCCCAAAGACAGCATCTCTTTAGCATTTTTTGTTATCTGTCTGATATTATCAATAATTGTTTGGCTTATCCCTGTAAAAAGTGCGCCTCACAAGCCTGAAGCACAAAAGTCAGTACAAAAACCAAAGACTGTAAATATTCCGAATAATATTGACAAAATTTGGGATGATACCCCGCTTTACGCCCCTAAACAAGAGCAGCAGCCGGAAGTTATAAATGAAGAACGCCAGGTTCCGATTCCGTTAACGTCAACGCCTGTTGACTATGCCAGGCGTATAACAGAACCCCCTGCACCTGAAAAAATAAATAAAAAACCTGTTCAAAAAAAGGAAACAATACAAAAAACTGAACAAACGCCCAAGACTGTTTACACTCCAAAAGCAGAGCCGCAGAACAAAAAACTTGAGCCGATTTTTCATGAGCCTGCAAAACCTGTTTATAACCCGAACAGCCCAAAGATGTTGAAATATAAAGGAATTCTTCGCGGTGCACTATTTTCTAAGTTTGCAGTAGGAAGCGTTCAAGGCTCAGGAACCTGCGAGATACAATTTTCAGTAGATTCAACAGGAAAACTTATTAACAGAAAATTTGTACAACAATCAGGAAATAAGTCACTTGATGATGCTGTTTATTATATGTTGATGAGTGTACCAAAATTCACAGCCCCGCCGCCAGAATACAACGGTGAACCTATCAGAATGAAATTCATCATAAATAACGGTAACTATGAAGTCACAATAAATTAATTATTTAAGACTAAAATTAAAGTTTAAAATAATTACCAGTTCTTCGTTAAAAAAGTTTTCCGGAAAAGGCTTGAACGGAGCCGCAGCTTTAATTGCATCTCCTGCATTTTCATCAAGCTCTTTTATTTTTGAAGATTTTAAAATTTTGCATTTTTTAACATGTCCGTCGCGCCCGAGCGTTAAAGCAACCTGCACAAGCAAATCAGTTTGTCCTTTTGCAAGAATATCAATTTTTTTACGTGAAGGAACTTTCCAGCTTTTTATTACTTTTTGTCTTACTTCCGCTACATAAGGCGCATAGTCAACATATTTACCTTCCGGTGAAAATACAAAAGATTCGCTGTCTGAAACAAAAATCTGAACCGCATGCAATTTTCCTGACGGATAATCATATATAATTCTGCATTTTTGAAGTTCAGGACGTCTGAAAGATACAAACTTCAATTCGTTTGAATCCGAATTATAAATAAGCTCTGCTCCGCCGCTTTTGACATAGTAATAGTTTTTATTCTGCGTACCGTCATCTTTTATTAACGTAAAATCATGATAATATTTCGGATATTTAGAAGTTTTAACTTCAGGTTTTATCTTACTGAAAATTATAGCTAATGTTTCATTTACAGTTTTATAGCTTGCGCTTTGAGTGTGTGACAAGAATTCCGGTTCAATCTTCACATAATTAGCTGCAAAAGACTGAGAAGCCATAATCATCATTATCGAAAACAATATAAGTAATTTCTTCATAACATACTCCTCTGACATTGTACCATAAACATACGATTGTGAACAATTTTGAGCTTTGCAGGCAAATTTTCATTTAAGAAATGTAAAACTGTATGCCTGAATCATAAAGTTTTTCTAAAAAAAATCCGTCAGAAATTATGAATGTTTATTGACTTTCGTAGAAAAATCATTAAACACTAAAAAAAATTATGAAAGGATGTGGGTATGTCGTCATCAATCAGTTCAATCAGCAGTGCGGCAGCTGCTTGCACATATCAAACCAATACGCTTAGTACTGCTACAAAACAGAAGCTTGAAGCATTAGGAATTGACCCGAGTTCGGTAACGAGCGAAGCACAAGCCCAAGCGCTTATTGCACAGGCAGAAGCTACAAAGCATCAGCAAAACGCTGA
>UNSJ01000025.1 GCA_900548405.1 Candidatus Gastranaerophilales bacterium
TGCTGAACCATTTTTTGTATAGGGTTTTGTTTCGGTTGTGCAGCAGGTTTTGGAGATGCCTTTTTAGCAGGAGCTGCTGCTGCCTGTTTTGGAGCTCCGGGTGCAGGAGAAGGCATTGATACCTTTCTTGTCGGATCGTGGTGTCCGCCTGCTCGTGAATTTATATCTGCACGATAAGGTGTATTTTTATTTATAGGCGTATCTTCTTTGTCTACAAGAACAAATTCGATATCATTCATTTTGGGTTTTGGTTTTTCAAAAATCGTAAATGTTATACCCAATAATGTAAGGATAAATACGATAAGCCATGCAATACCGATAACTGTCGGGTGAAGTATTGAAGAAATAACTATTGATTTTTTTAATGTAATTTCTTCATCATTTTTCAAAACTGCTGGAGTTGTATAACCTGTGTTATTGTCAAGCTCCTCATCTTCTATAAAGTTGTCTGTGTATTTCCCTAATAAGGACATTGTTTTTTCCCCGTCTTATGATAATTACCAAGTCTGGCTTTGTTTTTAAGTTTATCCTTTGTATTTTTACTGTTTTATTCTATTTTAAATCAAAAATAAAATTATTACCTGATTTACTAGTAATTGTTATTAAACATTGTTGGATTAACAGTAATCGGTTGGGTAAGAATTAATTGAATTCCTGAATTAGCGGGGATTTCAACATCATTTCCTTTATCCCAAATAGATTTTACAAGACCGCCGCCTGCACCTACTGCTGTGGCTAAAGCGGTTCCTTTACCGATGCTGCCGCCTGCAAGAGGTGAAATTATAACACCTGCAAGAGCGCCTGCGCCTGCTCCGACTGCAACATCTTTACCGTAATCTTTTGCAACATCCATTTTTGTGCCGCCAACTAAGATTCCTGTATTATCATTTGTTTTAATTACTGCTGAAATAGGAATTTGAATTCCATACGGAGTAACGATTTGGGTAAATCTTAAAAGCAATTTACCGTTCATACTGCCGTGTTTTGCTTTGGAAACCTCTAGAACCGTTCCTGTAACAGAGCTTCCTGCAGGAGCGATAAGATTTCCGTTATAATAAAAGTCAGAACCTAAAGCCACAGATACATTTTGTCCTAAAGTCAAATTTGCTGAACTCAAAGGAGTTGTTACAACTGCTGAAACGCTTTGTCCTGCAGGTACGGTTACGACACTTCCTTTTAATGTTTGGTTGCCGCTTACTGTTTGCGTAGGGTAGTAATTTTGCTGGTAAAGCGGAGCAGGTGAGCTTTGGCTGTAATCAAAGTTTGGACCTGCAACAGAAACGCCTGCTGTCAAAATCATTGCGGCTAGAACTAATTGAAGTTTTTTGTTCATAATCTACCTTCCTTCTTTATTATATTAATATTGTATTTCATATCTTATTAAAGGTCAATTTGTTAAGGTGTGTGTTATCCAAGCAGGTGAAGTAAGCATAATTATCTCGTTTGCACCTGATGTTATGGTGGTATGAGTTCCCATTTTTCTTTCCTGGCTGGGTTTTAGCTGAAGTGTTATGTAGTGAACTCTTTGCTGGCGGTGGGACATTTTTATGTATTTAACGGGTTCTGATATGCCGCCACCGTAAATATTATTATTTGATGTGTATAAGTATCCTTTTACGGGAACTTCAAATCCGTCTGCATAAACCATTTTGTTTATTCTTATTTTCATGGAGGCGTTTGTGCCTATAACAGGGTCATGCAGGTCTTCTACGTATCCGTAAAATTCTGTGTCTTTTGGAATTATCTTGGTTTCGTGCATAAACAAGTCATTTGTCGCTGCAAACTTAACCTTATAACCTTCTGAACAGTATTGTGTAGATATTTCCTGAAGACTCATCACGGGAATAAATGTTCCTGCGGGAATTTCGATTCCGTCATAATCTCTTATATCCAATTGTACATTTGGTAAGTCTTCTGCTTGCACACACGGTGTTATACAAAATAAACCAAGTATTATTAACAGTTTTTTCATAATAGTTATTATAACAGTTTTTTTTGTATTATCAATATAACGATATTTTTTTATTTTTTGTTCAAATTTTTTATTACAAATGTAAATTTTTTATTTTTTGTGGCAATTTGAAATGAAAAAATTACTTTATATATTTGTAGTGTAGTTTAAAAGGTGAATTATTGTGTTCAGTGCAGTAGCATCAGGAATATTTGCAGTACGTAATGCGGATAAGACCAAAAATGGCGAAGTCGGCAGAAGCGTTGTGACTTTAGGTCAGACAGCAAGTGTTGTTCAGGAAATTGCTAAATACGATAATGTTTTTGCAAATACGGCAAGAAGTGCGGTAAGTGTATTTTCTGACCTTGCAAAGCAAAATAAAGCTTTTGAATATGCCGGTAAAGTTACACAGTTTGCTGCTAACAACGTTAACCCACTTATATGTGCTTCAGGTGTTGTAAAAACTGCTATGGCTGAAGACAAGGTAAAGACAGGAATTACTGAAGCCGCTGCATTATCTGCAATGTTTGCAGGTGAGGGATTGATTAAACTAAACTATGATAAGATTGCATCTTCTCAATCTGTGAAAGATGCAGGAGTTAAGCTTTCAAAAACAAAAGTGTTTAAGCCTGTATTTGAGTATCTGTCAAAAAATAAAATGGGCGGAAAAGTAGGAACTATTGTAAAAGGTCTTGCATTTGTAGGCGGTTCAATGACTTCTTATGCAATAGGTCAGAAATATGGTGAGAAAATGGCGAATCGTGTTGAGGCGAATTTAGGTATTGAAAAACCGCAAAAAATCAATCAGATGACTTAATAACTTTTATTCCGTAGTATGTTATAATATTTATGTGAAAAAGATTATATTATTAGTTTCTATTTTTTGTTTAAATCTTGTGTTCGCAAGTCCTTGTTTTGCAATAAAAATAGGTCTTCAAACAGAAGTAGAATCTACCGGTGTCGGAACCTCAGTCAGCGGTAAAATTATTGATGCAAATACAAATTATACAATCTGTGATTTGGATGCTATGAAGGGTTATGAAATAAGACCTTATCACAATCTTATGGCAATAAGAGTTGACGGTGAATATTATAAAATAAAATCAGACAATATAGTTTTGAAAACAATGAATCCCGGTTTTGTCAGTGTGAAAGGCAAATGGTACAGAGGGATTGTTATGATTCAGAATAAAAACGGCAAGCTTACAGTAATCAATAATGTTCCTTTGGAAGACTATTTAAAAGGCGTAGTACCTTCTGAAATGCCCTCGAGCTGGGCTACGGAAGCTCATAAAGCGCAGGCAATTGCAGCCAGAAGTTATGCTCTTGCAAATCTCGGTAAACGAGCAAGATACGGATACGATTTGAAAGATACTCCTGAAGATCAAGCCTATGGCGGAGCATCAGCAGAAACTGCCGATACAAATTATGCTGTTGAGCAGACAAAAGGGATAGTTCTTACATATAATATGAAAGTAATTAATGCTTACTATTCTGCATCAGCAGGCGGACAAACAAATACTAACAGCTGGGGAAGCAACCTTCCATATCTTCGTTCCGTTCCTTCATTTGATGACAATGTCAAAAAGAACGGGCATGGCGTTGGCATGTCACAGCATGGTGCAAATAATTTAGCAAAACAAGGGTATAATGCGTACCAAATATTACAATATTTCTACAATGATGTTAAATTTGCGCGCGTAAATCCTGAATCTTATAATTAGCCTCAAATGCTTGCTGCTGTTGACGTATGCAGGTGCTGTATCCGCGAAATCCAGTGTATATTTAGTATATATATAAATTTTTTTTCAAAAACCTCTTGCCAAAATCAAATAAAATGATATAATAAATCTGTCGATATGAATTGCATGCGGAGAGAGAGAATGGTTTCGATTACTGTATGCACAAGGTAAAAGGAGGTTCGTAATGAACAAAGAAGAATTAGTAAAAGAAGTTTCAAAAAAAGCAAAAGTATCTCAAAAAGCAACTGCTGACATCATTGCAGCAACTTTAGAAACTATTGAAAAAACTGTATCAAAAGGTAAAAAAGTAACATTAGTTGGCTTTGGTACTTTTGAACCACGTAAAAGAGCTGCAAGAACAGGTAGAAACCCTCAAACAGGTGCTCCTTTGAAAATTGCTGCAAAAACAGTTCCTGCTTTCTCAGCTGGTAAAAAATTCAAAGAACTAGTAAAATAGCTTTTAAAAGCGGATTTCGTGCAGACGAAGTCTGTATGGTATAGAGAATTGAAACAGAGTTGATATTTATCAGCTCTGTTTTTTTATTGAAAATTTTGTTAAGATAGTTTATAATAATAAGGGATATAACGAAAGGAGCAACCAGCGTAGCCGCTGGACCCGCGACATTGGGTTATGCATAAATATTACAAATAAATGAAAGGAGCAAAAATTATGAAAAGATTTGATTTATTCGGGGGGGGGGCACTCTAAGAGCTCCTGCATTCACTCTTGCTGAGGTATTGGTCACATTAGGCATTATTGGTGTTGTTGCGGCAATGACTATGCCCTCTTTGATTGCAAATCATCAAGAAAAGCAGACTGTTTCTCAACTCAAAAAGTCTTATTCCACAATTCAACAGGCTTTTTTATCAGCAAGAAACGAATACGGTGATATTGCGGATTGGTCAGATGCCGGAACAAGACCGCAATTATCTGATGAATGGTTTCAAAAACTTAAACCTTATATGAATATTGTAAAATACTGCGGTCTTTCTTCCAGTGCTCCAAAAGATTGTATGGGCAGCAGCTATCAGACATTAAATAAAAACAGAACAAATATGGATTTAAATGACAACGGTTCTTCCGGAGTAAATTTTGTTTTGGCTGATGGTTCTTCTGTCAGATTTGTGGCTTATGATAAGGATTGCAATCATTTGGACAGCGATTATTGCGGAAATATTTATATTGATGTTAACGGCGCCAAAAAGCCTAATCAAATAGGTAGAGATTATTTTTATTTTGCTATTTTGCCTGACAGAATTATACCGGGCGGCTCTCAAGTATCAGGTGAAAATATTTTTCAAGAACAATGTAATATGGAGGCCTCGTATACCTCTAACGGTGATGGCTGTTCAGCTTGGGTGCTGATAAATGAAAACCTGGATTATCTCCATTGTAATGATTTAAACTGGAATGGAAAAACTTCCTGCAAGTAATCAGGCTTTGAGCTTGCGAGCAGAGGACACTCTGCTCGTTCACGCTTGTCAATTTTGGGATTTTTCAATTCCTGCTTTTAAAAAAGTTATATATTTGTCACCGTATTTTTTTTGTTTGACTACTTCAAAATTTTTGCAGTCAACTTCATTTACGTGTTCTAAAATTATAATTCCAATGGAAATGTTTTTTACTGCTTTCAAACTGTTTTCGTAAATTCCTGAAAAGTATGGAGGATCAATATAGATTACGTCATATTTTTCGTTGAATTTTGATGTAAGTTTCAAGCTGTCACCTATTAATAATTTAGGTGATGGGGTGAATTTTTTGTAATTTGTTTTTATAATTTGTGCGGCTTTTGGATTTTTTTCTATTGCGCAGGCATTTGAAAAGCCTCTTGATAAAGCTTCAAGAGCCATTATGCCCGAGCCTGCGTACATATCAAGGAAAGTGCTTCCGTCAAAGTCTATCATTGATTGCAATGTGTTAAAAACGCTCATTCTGACTTTTGACAGTGTCGGTCTTGTTATGTTTTCATCGGGAGCAGTAATTTTCTGTCCTTTAAATATGCCTGCTGTTATAATCATATTAACTATTTTACAATGAATAAAATTTGATGTATAGTTTTATTGTAAATAGTCTGAAACGGGTTAATGTTATGGTACAAGATGAAAACAAAACAGAGGTTATAGTTGTCGGAGGCGGACCTGCAGGAATTTCTTGTGCGGTTACGATTGCAAGAGCAGGAAAGAACGTTGTTTTAATTGAGCGCGGAAAGTTTTCCGGCAGTAAAAACGTTTTTGGCGGTGCAATCTATGCTCAGCCTACACGCGAAATTTTTCCGGATTTTGAAAAAACTGCTCCTCTTGAAAGGGCAAATATTGAACATAAATATGCACTTTTAGGTGAGGAAGATGCAACTGTTATATCTTATAAGAAAAAGCATAAAGAACCCGTAAGTTACAGCGTTATTCGCGGCAAGTTCGACCGATGGATGGCAGATGAGGCTAAAAAAGAAGGTGTTATTCTTGTTGAAGAAACTGTTGTTAGGGAATTAATTATTGAAGACGGATTTGTTAAAGGTGTTAAAACCGAATTGGAAGATTATTATGCTGACATTGTTGTTCTTGCTGACGGGGTTAACTCTCTTTTAGCAAAACAAATCGGGCTTCGAGGTGATATTAAACCCGAAGACGTTGCATTAAGCGTAAAAGAAGTTATTAAACTTCCAAAAGATATAATTAATAACCGTTTTCATGTTGAAGATAATGAAGGCTGTGTTTATGAATTATTTGGCGGTCCTATGCTCGGGATGCTTGGCTTGGGCTTTATGTATACAAACAAAGAATCTGTTACAATAGGTCTGGGTATTACTTTAAGCGAACTTGTCGAACACGGATTAAGACCGTATGATATGTTAGACGAATTAAAAGCTCATCCTGAAATTGCACCTTTAATTAAAGACGGAGAACTTGTTGAGTATTCTGCTCATTTAATTCCTGAAGGCGGATATAAAAAAGTACCGCTTCTTTTTGGAGCAGGTGTAATGGTATGCGGTGATGCGGCGATGTTTGTTAATAACCTTCACTGGGAAGGCACTAATCTTGCTATGATTTCAGGTAAAATCGCAGGAGAAACTGCTGTTATAGCGCTTGGTAAAGGCGATTTTTCGGAACGTTCACTGATAAGATATCAGGAAGAACTTGAAGATTCTTTCATTATGAAAGATTTGAGAACTTACCGTGATTTGATGAGCGGAATTCATGAAAGGAGAACAGAATTTTTAGGATATTATCCTAAAAAAATTAATTCGTTCTTTGAAATGTTTACTTCTGTTGACGGTGTTCCTAAACGCGAAAAATATTGGGATTTTATTAAAAGCTTTTTTAAAGAAAGAAAAATATTTGAGCTGTTTAAAGACGGCTGGGCAGCAGTTAAATTATTGTGGAGTATTTTAAAATGAGTAATCTTGAAGATAAATTATATACTGTAAAATATACCCCTGATGCAACTTCTCACCTGCAGCCGGTTCAGGAGTGTTGTCGTTTATGCAAATCCAAAATTTGTACTACGGTTTGTCCCGCAGGTGTTTACGAGTGGGATGAGGATAACCGTAAGCTTATTGTAAATTATGAAAACTGTCTTGAATGCGGTGCCTGCAGAATTGTCTGCGAAAGTTCATCTTTGGGCTGGGAATATCCGAAAGGAACTAAGGGAGTTACGTTTAAACAGGGATAAATTTTTTCTAATTTCTACTTGACATATTCTTCTAAAACCTTCATAATTGACTTATTAGAGGAGTATAAGGAGAGGCGTTATGAAAGAAGAATACACAAATCAGCACAGACGCTGGTATGACAAAGATCCTGTTTTATCACAAGCAGTCAGAACTCTTGAAGAAACAGATGATGAAACCCAAATTAAAATAGCATTAAATCTTATTAAAATTATTATTGAGCATAATATCGAAGATGAAAAATTCGAAGCTGTTGAAGATATTATTAATGCAGTAGGTTCAGGACTTGATGATAACAAAAAAGGACGCTGGTATGATATAGATTCAACAGTGAGAACTGCTATGGGTATGCTTCAAAACTGTCCTTCAACTACCCAGCACATTATTGCTAAAGAAATGGCAAAAATGGTTGTTGATTCTATAAAAAAAGAAGAAGAAATTGATGAGGATTCAGAATAAATATAGTTTTATTTAACTATAATTTGATAGTTCTGAATACTGTATAATATCTGTAATTGCCCCAGTAAATTATTACTGATATAAAATTGTTATCCAAATCAGTTGTTTCCAAAAACGTGTTTGGTGCAGGTTTTCGCTGTGAACTTTTTACGGTTTTGCCTATAAAATCGTAGAATTTTATATGGAATTTTTGTGATGGTGTAAGTTTGGCTTTAGGTAAATTTTCATCATAAAATCCCATAGGAACTATTTCTCTGTTGTATGCAGGAATTATATATTTAACTTTTCCCTGCTCTTTAAATAATATATACCAGTTGCCTTTGTGCTGGCGGGGGGTTAAGAGGTAGTATCCGGGTTCAATTGTTGTAGACTTGAAAAATAATGGTGAAGTAAGCCTGAATAACGGATAAGGTGACCATGATGTAGACTGAGTGTCATATAGTTCTCCCGGGTCAACGTTATGTACATAGGAAAAATCAGCTTCAGGTAAATCCCTGTATACTTGTTCATAATCAATATCATTTGCAACAACAGCAGAACAAGTCAATAATAAACATAAAATCACAAGAATATTTTTCATATATCTATTTTAATGGTTCAGTTAAAAAAAGCAAGTTTTTTATGATAAAATATCAGTACTGATAAGGATAGTAAGGAGAAATTTATGCTAAGCGGACCTTTTTTGGATAGAAACTGGATGGGACAAAATGAGGATTACAACTCGTCTGATATCGTAATGTTAGGAATGCCGTTCGATGGAACAGTTTCATATCGTTCGGGCTCAAGATTTGCACCTGAACAAATCAGACTTGCAAGCTGGGGGCTGGAAGAATATTCTCCTATTTTTGATAAGTCTTTAGAAGATGTAAACTTCCATGATGCGGGAGATTTGGAATTTCCGCTCGGAAATACTTATAAATCACTTGATTTGATTCAAAAAAATGTTGAAGAAATTTATAAAGACGGCAAAAAAGTATTCGGTATCGGAGGCGAACATCTTGTAACTTTACCGGAAATTAAAGCAGTTTCAAAATTTCATAAAGATTTGGCAATTGTTCATTTTGATGCTCATACTGATTTGAGAGAGGAATATTTGGGCGAAGAAATGTCACACTCGGCTGTTATACGTCATGCTTCGAAAATTGTGGGTGCGGAAAATATTAAACAGATTGGTATTCGTTCCGGCATGAAGGATGAGTGGGAATTTATGAAAGAGAATAATACTCTTATATCAGAATATAGCGGACTTGATGTATTAAAGGATAAAAAGATTTTTGTGACAGTGGATTTGGATGTTCTTGACCCTTCAGTTATGCCCGGAACAGGAACTCCCGAAAGCGGCGGAATGCAATTTAATGAGCTTATCGGGTGGTTTAAATACTTGAAAAATTTTGATATAATAGGGGCTGACGTTGTAGAACTTGCGCCTGATTATGATGCTTCAGGTGTTTCAACAGCTGTTGCAACAAAGGTTATAAGAGAATTGTTAATGGTATTTTAAAAATGGTTATTGAACGTATTAATTTTTTAAAAGACGAAATCAATAAAGCAAATTATAAATATTATGTAGAAGACAACCCTTCTATAAGCGATTTTGAATACGATAAAATGTTTGCGGAGCTCAAAAAACTGGAGGAGGAAAACCCTCTCTTTATAACTCCTGACAGCCCCACTCAAAGGGTAGGTTCAGTAAGCGAAAAGTTTTTCCCGTATAAGCATAAATACCGTCTGTACAGTCTTGATAACACTTATGAGTATGAGGATTTGGAGGACTGGTATAAAAAAATCGTAAAAGAATATGGAGCTCAAGAGCTTGTATGTGAACTTAAAATTGACGGGCTTGCAATAGCTTTGACTTATGAAAACGGTTATTTTGTCAGAGGTGTAACTCGAGGCGACGGGGTTACGGGTGAAGATATTACAAATAACCTCAAAACAATAAAAGCTATTCCTTTGAAGTTGTTTGAACCTGTGAGCCTTGAAGTGCGCGGTGAAGTTTATATGCCTAAGTCCTCGTTTGAAAAGCTTAATGAGGAAAATTTGAAAAACGGCGAAAAGCTTTTTGCAAATCCTAGAAATGCAGCAGCAGGTTCTATAAGACAGCTTGATAGTACTATTACTGCAAAGAGAGATTTATCAATGTTTACCTATACAGGCATTTTTACTGATGTTAAAGAGGCTCCCAAAACTCATTACGACAGTATGATGTATTTAAAAAAGCTCGGATTTAAAATAAATCCTTATATAAGACTTTGCAAGGATGCCAAAGAGGCTGTCGATTATTGTAAAGAATGGGATGAAAAGCGTTTCAGCCTTGATTACGCGACAGATGGTGTTGTTATAAAAGTAAACAGTTTTGCCGTGCAGGAAGAAATGGGATTTACCTCACGTGCGCCTAAATGGGCAACTGCTTTCAAATTTCCGCCCGAAGAAGTAACTACTGTTTTAAAAGAAATAGAAATCGGTGTCGGCAAAACAGGTGCTGTTACTCCGGTTGCAGTTTTAGAACCTGTGCAGCTCGGCGGAAGCACTGTATCAAGAGCAAGCCTGCATAACTTTGATGAAGTTGGAAGATTAGATGTAAGAATAGGCGACAGGGTTCTTGTTAAAAAGGCAGCTGAAATTATTCCAAAAGTTGTTAAAGTGATTGATGATGAAGAGCATTATAAACTTAAGCCCTATACACCCCCAGAAAAATGTCCTTATTGTGAAACAAAATTAACAACACGTGACGGGGAAGTGAATTTATACTGTGAAAACCCTTTTTGTCCTGCAAAGGTAAAATCGAAAATTGAATTTTGGGTTTCAAAAGATGCAATGGATATTGATAATATCGGACCTTCCATTATTGAACAGCTTTATGACAGAGGATTTATAAAGTCGCCTGTTGATTTATACAGATTAAATATGCAGGATTTTATGCAGCTTGATGCTGTGAAAGAAAAATCCGCTTTTAATATGTACAATGCAATTCAAAACAGCAGGCATAATCCCCTGAACAGACTCTTGACCGCATTAAATATCAGAAATGTAGGCAAAGAAACAGCTGAATTGCTTGCAGGGGAGTTTGGAACTCTGGATAAAATTATGTCTGCATCGGTTGAAGATTTCATCACAATTGACGGTATCGGCGAGATTATGGCTGTTGACATTTATGAGTTCTTTCACGATGAAGATAATATTAGAAAGCTCGAAGAACTCAAAGAACTTGGAGTTGAGCCTGCTGCGCCTGCAGAAGTTTCCTCCGATGAATTCAAAGGAAAGACGTTTGTTCTGACTGGAACATTACAAAATATGACAAGAGATGAAGCTTCTGAAAAAATTAAGCAAAAAGGCGGAAAGACTTCATCTTCCGTATCTAAGAACACATCCTATGTAGTTGTGGGAGAAAATGCGGGATCTAAATTAGAGAAAGCTCAAAAATTAGGTGTTATAATATTGACAGAAGATGATTTTCTGAGGATGATAAGTTAGAAGGTAAAGGATTTATGAGAAAAAATACTAAAATTATACAGATATCAGGATTACGCGGAATTTTGATGCTGATTTTCGTTGCAACTTGTCTTGCAGCGGGCTTCATTGCTTTTCCTGCAATAATGGCTATGTATGCTTGGAACTATGCAGGAAATTTTGTTGCAATTCCTGTTATTAATATTTATCAGGGCTTAATGTTATGGGCTATCATTGCAATTTCAGGATTTATCATCAATGACAGAAAGAAATTCCTTATCGCATTTAAGGCACCCGGTCAGCTTAGTGATGAAGAAATGAAAAAATTGCTTGATCGTGTAAAAGTTCAGACACAAGCTCAAACTTTAAACTCAATGGTTTTAAAAGCAGGTGATGTTAAGCCTGTTGAGAAAAAAGAGAAAACAGAAGAAATTTCAGAGAATAAAAAGGAGAATGTATGAAAAAAGTATTATTAACAGCTGCAGTACTGGGCTTATTAATTGGAGCAGCACCGCTTTCAACTCAAGCTGTAACCGCAGCGGTAGAAAGAGGTTATATTTCTGTAAGTACAACCGCAAATACAGAACTTGCGCCTGATGTTGCAGAAGTTTCAATTGCTGTTCAAACAACTGATTCCAAATCTATGCAGAAGGCTACTATTCAAAACAAAGAAATATCCGATAAAGTTATTGCTGCTTTAAAATCAATGATTAATACAGCTGACGGTGATTATATCAAAACTTCCGATTTTAATGCTTCACCTATTTACAGCTACTCAGGCAGCAGAAGAACTCTTGATAAATATCAGGTTTCAAACTCTATTATAATTCATACAAAATCTATTGAAAAAGTTGGTTCTATGATTGACAAAGCAATAGCTTTAGGTGCTACAAATGTAGACAGTCTTGCTTTTTCGGTTTCTAATTACGAAAATCAATGTAATGACCTGCTTGCAATAGCAACTAAAAAAGCTCAAAACAGAGCAAATGCAATTGCAAAAACAGTTCCTACATCTATAACAGGAATCCGTTCAATGGATGTAAGCTGCAGTGCAAATAATGCATATCGTCCTCAATACAGAATGATGATGGCTAAGAATATGGATGCTGCAGGTGCTGAATCTTCTTCAACATCTATTGAAAAAGGTGTTGTAAAAGTATTTGCAACAGTAAATGCAAGCTTTTTTGTAAAATAGGATAAAGATAAGTATAAAAAAACACCCCTTATATAAGGGGGGTTTTTTTATGTTTTTATTTAACTACCATAAATGATTTTAAACTTCTTCCGCCCCCATCACCCACAGATGTTACACTGTATTTGTTCAGGTAATTCATAGAGGTGGAGCTTCCTCCGTCAAAAGCCATTGCCCTGTCAAATCCAAGCTTTTTTACATAGTCCTGTACTTCATATAAGTCCATCGGGTGCTTGTCTGTAATTATAAGAACATGAGCTTCACCGTCTTTCAATCCTATTATTGTTCTTGCTGTTTTATGCAGTACCGAGCAGCTTTCGCGGATAATTTCACCGTCTTTTTTAACGATAAAAAATTCTTCTTCAAGTCTTAACTGCGGATAAATTAAAGGACCACCCTGCGCTGAAGTAATAATTGTACAGCCAAAGTTTACAGGACTTTTGTGAGGTACGATTTCATAGTGGTATTGAACTTTTCCCTCATTGCATTCAACTATTCTGAATTCAGTTCTGTTTAATATTTTGTCTAAATTTTTTCTGTACATAGGGTTATTAATAAGGCTTTCGTTAAACAAAGGATCTTCAGCAATATTTCTGTCCGTAATAACGTATGATATTGTTTTGCCGTTATTAGGATCAAAAAATCCTGCATTAACAGTCAGTCTTGATTTTGTTTTCTGATGTGCTTCTTTATTAGTTACAAGACTGTCAGAACTTACGAATTTTATCTGTTTTTTTATCTTTTCACCTTTTAATATTATATGGTAAATTCCGTCATCATAACTAATATCAATAGGCGGTGCAGCTAATACTGAGCCTGCTGTTATGAATAAAGAAATTAATAATAGCAAATATTTTTTCATATTTATAAATCCTTTGATTTGTAAAATGCAACGATAGCACACAGAAATGCAAATGGCGGGAATATTGCCGTAATAAACGGATGAACAACTCCTTTTTCTGCCAAAAGGTCAAAGAACGGCAGAGTTATATAATACATGAATATACAGCCTATTGCGATTGTAAATCCGACTAATCTTTGTTCACGCGGTTTACTGAAACCTAGCAAAGCTCCCATTATAGCTAGCAGAACGCAGACAAAAGGGTGGAAAAATCTTTGAAGATATTTGTTAAGCATATACCTGTATTCTTCGTCAAGACCTTCTTTTTTTAGCAGTTTAATATATCTGTTTAAATCTCTGTTATTAATTTCGCGTTCTTTTTTGACAGAATATGTCATTAAAGTAAACGCATTTTGTGCAGAAACACCTTGCAGAATATCCATAGTCGGTATTTTGCTTATGTCAATAAAAATACCGTCATTTGATATTTTATATCTTGTTACATCAGATAAGGTCCACTTATTGGGATAATTCTTCCCGATTTTAGCGTGGTAGATATCTCTCAATTGGTGAACATCATTATATTTTTTTTGAGAAAAATCCAGAACGATAACGTTATACATAGTATCTTTTGAAAATCTTGAAACTACAACAGCTTTTGTAGGAACCTGATTTTCGTCTTTCTGGGTATAAATATATTGAGTAGAAATGTAACCGCCTTTAAGCGCACCCGCCTTGTTAACGGAATATGGAATTAGTTTATCAATAGTAACAAAGCACATCCATGTAACAATTAAGCTCAGTGCCAAAACAGGTGTAATAATTCTCCAGAACGACAAACCTACTGCTCTGAATATAGTAAGTTCGGAATCTTTGCTTAATTTATCAAAAGTAAAAAGTGTTCCGAGTAATAATCCAACAGGAAAAGCTTTACCTAAAATTTTCGGCAGTTCATAAAATAATACAAGTATTGCTGTTTTTACACCGAATTCTCCTGATAAAGTTTTTTTAATCGTATTTAAAAGCATTTCAGGAGCAATCCATACAACCGTAAAAAGTAATATGGCTACAATTGAAGCAAACATTACCTGAGTGAAGATGTATTTATCATAAACTGATATTTTTGGAAGCACTCTCATTATAAAGCGAAATCCTTTCCTAAATAAAATTCTTTAGCAACAGGATCAACGGCAACATCCTTACTTTTACCTTGAATTTTAATTTTGCCGTCGAATATTACGTAAGCTCTGTCAGTAATTGAAAGTGTAGCTTTAGGGTTGTGGTCCGTAATAAGAACTCCCAAACCTTTATCTTCTGAAATTTTTCTAATATTGTCTTTAATTTCACCTATTGCAATCGGGTCAATGCCGGCAAACGGTTCGTCTAAAAGCATAAAGTCAGGGCTTGCTGCAAGTGCTCTGGCAATTTCAACACGACGTCTTTCGCCGCCTGATAATGAAACAGCTGCGTATGAACGAAGTCTTAGAATACCGAATTCTGAAAGTAATTCTTCTAATTTACGTTTTTTTTCATTTACGGTTAATTTATCGTTCATTTCAAGAACAAGTTTAATATTATCTTCAACAGACAATTTTCTGAAAATTGAAGCTTCTTGAGGAAGATATCCGATACCTGCTCTTGCACGTTCATTCATAGGCCACGCTGAAATATCTTCACCGTCAAGAAAAATATGCCCTTTGTTCGGTTTGATTAAACCAACTACCATATAAAACGTTGTGGTTTTACCTGCTCCGTTTGGTCCTAAAAGACAAACAACTTCGCCTTTATTTATATCAAAAGTGACATCATTTACAACACTTCTGTCCCCGTATATTTTGATTAGATTTTTAGCATCAATTCTCATACATACCCCTCTAGTCTATAAAAATATTTTACTTTAAAAAAAACATTAATGCAATTATCAAATTAACCCGTTACACTTGTATTTTGTCAAAAAAATGTTATAATATAAGAGTAAGATATAAGATGGAGTTATGGATTTTGAACAATAAAAGATTTGCTTTTACCTTAGCGGAAGTTTTGGTGACACTGGGCATTATCGGTGTCGTTTCTGCAATGACTGTACCGACATTAATGAATAATTATCAAAGACAATCATATGTTGTACAGCTTCACAAAGTTTACAACGAATTCTCTCAAGTATTTGAAAGATATATGTCTGATCAAAAAGTTGATACTTTAAGGGAAGCAGATATTTACAACAGTCCGACAAATCTAAATACTTTTGTTAGAGATTATATTAAAGTTGTAAAAGACTGCGGAACTTCTATGGCTGACTGTTTTGCACCAAGCTATACTTTTATAAACAATGCTAAAGTAATAAATGTTACAGGTACTTGTAATAAAGTGTTCACAATGGCAAGCGGTGCTGTTATATGTATGGATGTTGAAAATGGTGACGGCGCAGAGGATGATGAGGGTAATCAGGAAGGCAGTATGACAAGCCTTCTCGGCAGTGTTGCAACAATTGAAGTTGATATTAACGGACCAAAAGGACCAAATATCTATGGCAGAGATTATTTTGTTATGTATGTTACAGCTTCCGGAGAAATTGTAGATAAGAAATTCGAAGGAAACGGAAATTCTTTCAGTACATCTGATACATCCGGCGGTTCTTCAAACGGTGCGTTCGGTCAAATTATGCATGACGGATGGGAAATGACGTACTAATTTGTTTATAAATATACTTAAAAATGTAGAACTCTTAATAACTTAAGAGTTCTATTTTTATATTAACAATTGTAAAATATATATTAGATATATGTTAAAGATATGTCAGGCAGTGGCATATATGAAATATAACCATTTTCTTTTTCTTTATTTTCTCCTACACACACTAACCTTTTACCAAATATGAGATTGGCCGTTAACACGGCTATTTTTATGTAAATTTACTTTAAACCCGCATGTCATAGTCGCGGATTTCCGTACGGACAAAGTCCGGATAGCGAGCGGATAAAGCCGGCAGGAGCACAGCTCCATAGGCTTAACTCCGAGAGCGTGGAGGAAATCCAAGACAGCGGATTACAAGCAGGCGCAACAACTCCGTTTATCATTGTGCCTGCTTGGTGTTTTAATACATTCCTATTATATTTCTTACTTCATCAAGAATTTTTCGTGCTTCTATTCTTGCTTTTTCAGAGCCTTCTTTTATAATTTTTGTTACTTCTTCGGGATGTTCTTCATAGTAACGTCGTTTTTCTCTGATAGGTGCAAATTTTTCATTAATTACTGCTCCAAGCTGGCGTTTGCAGTCTGCACAACCGCGAAGCCCTTTTTCACATTCGCATCTTACAGTCTGCACTTCTTCATCCGAGCCAAAGATTTCCCAGTATTTGAATGCAACTTCACATTGTTCAGGGTGTCCCGGATCATTTTTTCTCATTCTGCTTCTGTCAGTTATTGCGCTCATTATTTTCTTTGCAGTCACTTCTTCTGTGTCTGAAATTTTAATGTCGTTCTGGAAAGATTTGCCCATTTTGTTTCCGTCAAGACCGCAGATTAATGAGCAGTTATTTAAAAGCGGTTTAGGCTCATTGAAAAATTCTGTTTTATATATATTATTAAATCGTCTTGCAATATCTCTTGTTATTTCTATATGTGCAACCTGATCGCTGCCTACGGGAACAGCTGTTGCATTAAACATCATAATATCTGCACTCATCAGAACCGGATAACCCATTAAGCCGTAGCTTATTTGAGAATTTGCGCCCTCTTTTGTGCGTAAAATTTTAGCCATATCTTTTAAGGTCGGATCACGTTCTACCCAGTTTTGCGGTGTGACCATACCTAAATATATATTTAATTCTGCTATTTCAGGAACTAAAGATTGAACGTAGATTGTTGAAACCTCAGGATTAATACCACATGCAAGCCAATCCATTACAACATCTTTTACATCCTGTTTAAGATTTTCTGTCTTATCATATTTTGTAGTTAACGCGTGCCAATCTGCAACAAAGAAATAACTTTCATATTCATGCTGCAATTTTACCCAGTTTTGAATTACACCTAAGTAATGTCCAAAGTGTAATTTTCCTGTTGATCTCATTCCTGATACTATTCTGTCTTTCATAACACGCCCTTTCTTACAAAAAATATTATAGCAAAAAATAAGCAAGAATAAAGCAAATAATATTTATCGGGTAATTGTAAACAAATGTAAATAAAAATGCAACTTGTGAAATCAGAGTTTCTCAAAATACTTTATATGTGTAAGAGAGTAAAAACATAAGGAGAGACGAGATGACTTTTTTAGCAATTGACGCACAGAAGAATTTATTTACGTTGCAGAAAAGCCAACTGCAATTTGAGCAAACCCTTGTAATGAGCAGAGCAAATTATATTACAAAACAAATGGGTTACAGAGCACAAGAACTTGAACAATATGATACAGATCCGGATGATGATCCGACTTATATCGCATTACAGCAAGAGGAATCATATCTTGAAACAAGACAGGATTCACTTGATTCTCAGATAAGTTTGATGGAAAACGAAATATCAAGTTTGAAAAACCTTGTTAACAGTAACATCAAGACTTCTTGCAGCTTGAACTTAATCGGCGGTTAGTGCAATCGAGGCATAAGAAGCGCTACTGAAATGAAGTACGATAACTATAATTTTCACAAGCTCGGATGGGGCGGCGGATGCCGGCATCCTAGCTGTTGAAAAGCTCGACGGTGTTTAACATTAATGATGCAATTGTCATTGGTCCGACCCCGCCGGGTACAGGAGAGATGTATGCGGCGATTTTTGAAACATTTTCAAAATCAACATCGCCGCGAACTTTCCCGTTCTCGTCTTTAAAAATTCCTACATCTACAACAACACAATCTGATTTTAACATATTTTTTTCTATAATTTCCCCACCCACTGCTGACACTATGATATCGGCAGTTTTTGTTATTTGGGAAAGATTTTCGGTGTAGCTGTGGCAAACGGTTACAGTTGCATTTCGTTTTAACAGCATTTGTGAAATAGGCTTGCCTACCAAATTTGACCGACCTACAACAACTACATGTTTTCCTTCAAGTTTAATATTATATTCATCTAAAAGTAATAAAATTCCCTTTGGTGTACAAGGATAAACGAATGGTTCTTCTCCAGAAAATAATTTTCCGCTGTTATAAGGAGTTAAGCCGTCAACATCTTTTTTAGGCGAAATTGCATCTATAACTTTAAATTTGTCAATATGTTCAGGCAGCGGAAGCTGAACTAAGATGGCTGTGACATCTTTGTCATTGTTCAGTTCGTTAATCTTTTCCAAAAGCTCCTGTTCGCTAACAGTGTCGGGATAATTTATAACAACAGAATTTATTCCCAGGTTTTCTGCTGTTTTTTTCTTGTTTCTAACATAAATCTGACTTGCAGGATTCTCGCCAACCAATATGACAACAAGAGTTGGTTTTTTATCCATTTTATCGATTTTTTGTTTTAAATCGACAAAAATTTTATCTCTTAATTTTTTTCCGTCAAGAATAACAGCCATAAAACACCTACTCTCTGACCTGAGGCAAATTTAATCTGAAATAGAACTGTTTGATGGCATCTTGAATTACAACGGAATCGCGCTCCATTGATTTGCCTTTAAGTTCGTTATCAAACGGAATTACACCTAAAACGTCAAGGTCATAACGTTTTAAAAGTTCATAAACAGATGTTAAATCTGTATTTGCGACTTTGTTTATTACAACACCAAGCTGATTGCCTGCTGCATATTTTGAGCTGAATTCTTCAATACGTTTTGCAAGATGTGCGCTTTCATCTGAAGGATTAGCTACAATAAGAGTTGTATCAATATCTGTATCAACAAGCTGGTTTAAATATTTTAAATCAAATTCGCAATCAAAGATTACGATATCATATCTATCAATAAGCTTAAGCACGGCATCATTGATTTGACCTGTAATCGGACATCTGCAATCTTTTGAGCCTACAAACCACGAAACAATAATGTCTACATTGTCTGAAAGTGAAACAACAATGTCCTCCATTGCCCATTCTACAAATTCCTGTTTAGACATTCCATCAGGGATACCTGTTTTGTATTCGTGCTTTCCGCTTCTTATACCGTAAATCGTGTTTCTTATATCAAGTCCGAAACTGTGACCCAGTTCGCCTGTTAAATCGTTATCAAACAGCAGAATTGATTTTTCAGGAAAGTATTCTTGAAAAATCTTTAAGAATGCTTTTGTAATTGTTGTTTTTCCGCTTCCGCTTTTACCTGTAACAGCTAATTTAAAAGTCAAATTTTATACCTTTCTTTCAAACTATCAGACACTTTTTTTGTTAAATCCATTGCTTTGAAAGCTAAGTCTTCGGATAAAGAACCTGCACCGCAAGACGGTGTTATCAATGAATTTTCTATAATGATTTTCTCATCAATTCCTTTGTTAGTCAAATATTTAACAGCTTTTTCAAAAATTGATATGATTGTTTGTTCATCAGCAGCCTCAAGAGCATCTTTATCAAGGGTTGGCACAACTCCCCAGGCAATTTTTCTTCCTTGTTTAAGATATTCATCTAATTCTTTGCTGAAAAGGCTCAAATTTTGCGCAAAGTTGTATGCATCCAAATTTATGATATCAACGCCTGCTTTAATCGGAAGGCTCCAATCGCATTTGCCGCAGCAATGAATTGCGCTCATCGCACCGTTTTCTTTTATTAAATCAGAAATTTCACTGATTAATCCTAACACTTCTTCTTGAGAAATAGTAACATATGCAGAAGTTCCCAGCTGTGATATTGTAGGTTCATCAATAAAGATTATCGGAATGATATCAGGATTTGCGGTCTTCATTTGTTTGATTTGCCACAGGGCTTTAATTGAAAGCGTTTTAACTATTATTTCTCTTAGAGTTTCGTCATAAAATGCACATTTGCCTGATTTATCAACAAGTGTTGTTGCAAGGGTAAACGGTCCGACAATCTGACCTTTTGCATAAGCAGGTTTTGTATTTTCAATAATTTCAATGAATTTAGGAAACGTTTTTGAATAATTTATAGCGTATTTTTCAATAGCTTTACAGTTCAAGTCGGATATAATTTCTTCGTAATCGCAGAAAAACTGTTCAATGTCTTCAAAAAATTTATCGCTTTCTGTTTCAAGGTAAGTTTTTCCGTTTTCTTCGTCAATAAAAAGTGATGGCATATTTTCAAGAAACTGCACAATCATATCTTCATTTTTGCATAACCTTGTAAGCTGTGCCCAGAAAGGGATTTCGAAGAAATTTTTTTCAACAAGCTCCATAGCTTTTTCTGAATTTTTATGAGGCAATGAACCTATTGCCATACAGTTAAGAGTTAATTTAGATTTTGTGTTTTGCCCCATTAATACCCCTTTAAAAAAAACGTCATACTGAATTAACCTTTCGGCTTTTCAGGATGACGTTTTGTAATTGAATTTCAATTATTCAGCTTCAGTTTCAGCAACTTCTTCAACTGCTTCTTTAAGAACTTCAGAAGCTGTAACGATTACTGCTAATTCTGCTTTAACTTTAGAAGTTAATTTAATTAACATTTTGTATTCGCCAACTTTGTTGATAGGAGCGTTCAAAGAAACATTTTTTCTGTCAACTTCAATACCTGATTTAGCTTGAAGTTCTTCAGCTAATTTTTTAGTAGTAATTGTACCGAATAATTTTCCTGATTCACCGGCTTTAGCAGTAAGTTCTAATTTAGCAAATTCTTCGATTTTCTTAGCTGTTTCTAAAGCTTCAGCGTGTAATTTTTCTTGTTTAGCTTTAATTCTGGCAAGGTTTTTTTCGCGGTTTTCCAAAGCGCCTTTAGTAGCTGCTTCTGCAACAGCTTGAGGCAGCAAGAAGTTTCTTGCATAACCGTCTTTAACGTTAACAATGTCACCTGCTTCGCCTAAGTTTTGAACATCTTTTCTTAATATAACTTGCATAATAATTCTCCTTTGTTATTTATGTCATATTGCATGTAGTACCACACTATAACAAACACGAATTAATGTCGAGTATTTTTTTCGGATTGTAAAGCACAGAGTTCACAATCAAGCTTTTGAAGTTTTGCGCATGCATCTGCAAGGTTTTTTAAAATAATTTCGGAAAAAGAATGCTGATAGTCGTTATCTTTGTTATCGCGTGCAGAAAGCTGTAAAGAATCATTGAGCACCATAACCTGGTTATAGATGTCATATAACATACCTAATATTTCGTTTATTTCTTTTTCCATATACTGTCTCCTGTAATAATAGTTATCTTTTTGATAATTATAGGATATAGAAAATAATTTGTCAATTAGTATATAATAGTTTACATAATGAATAGTAAACTATACAATGATAATAAAATCGGTTTAAAAATTAAACTTGAAAGAGTTAAGAGAAGTTTGTCTCAAGAGCAGCTTGCGGAGTTGGCTGACTTAAGCAGACCGACAATCGGAGCCATTGAACGCGGACAAAAATCTCCAACATTTATTACTCTTGAAGCCATTGCCGCTGCCTTTGGTATGTCTGTTCAAGAGCTGTGCAATTTTGACAATCTTTAGATTATTTCATTGCAGGAAAATAATATTTCATTCCGTTATCTGAACGCCAGCGAATATAGCCTGTTTTAGGGATTTTGTCCAAATCTGATACGCTTACAAGCGCCCAGTTGCCTTTTATGGCTGTAAGATTGATTTTCTTAGGCATATTTATTGTGCTTATGATTTGTGATTTGTCTTCTGTGCCTGTGTGAATGTCTTTTGCAGTGTCAGGAATACCTTTGAGCATAGTCAGACCGTATTTTTTTCCGTACATATTATAGAAATTTGTCCATGTCATAAATTTGTAAGGATCATCTTTTTTTATCCAGCCTTTAGCACCGG
This sequence comes from Candidatus Gastranaerophilales bacterium, assembly GCA_900548405.1. GTDB lineage: Bacteria > Cyanobacteriota > Vampirovibrionia > Gastranaerophilales > Gastranaerophilaceae > Stercorousia. Next base: position 22,160 of record UNSJ01000025.1, read on the forward strand.
TAGAATTGTTATAAATAACCTGTACCCAATTTTCGGTTTCGTCAGTTACCGCAAGAAGCCCGAGATTTTTTGAAGGTATGAAGACAACAAACAAGTCCTGAGGCTTTATGGTTTCAGGAAACATATTATCTCCTATCCAGCTTATGCTGTGAACTATATAGGAGTCTTCAGACGGTTCTTTATACAGTATAATCTCGTTTGAAGCCTGGTATAATCCTAAAGTATTTGTGTATTTTATGCTCACATACTGCGGAAATATATCTGCACATAAGGCTCTTAAAGGCATAAGTAACATAACAATTAATAGCAGTAGGAATTTTTTCATAAGATACCTCTTTTATATTTTGTAAACCAAAAACTTCAATTTACATTATACGCCTAAATTGAAGTTTTGGAAAGTATTTATTTTTTTTATCCCGTGTTGCGGGTGGAGCGGCTACGCTCCTATTCTCTAAAGCTTATTTCAGCATAAGTTTTTTGAAGTTTTGCACGGACATTGCTCATCTGACGTTCTATAACTTCATCTGTTAATGTTGCGTTTTCATCCTGCATTTTAATTCTGAACGCAAGACTTTTGAAGCCTTTTTCAATATTTTCGCCTTGATATACGTCAAATACTTCGCTTCCTTTGAATATATTTTGCTGAACAGCGCCTTTTATAACTTTTTGGATATCATCAAAGCTGACTTCTTCGTTGATTACAAAAGCTAAATCACGACGAACTTCAGGGAATTGGGAAAGTTTTTTGTATCTTACCGTATGTTCTTTTATTATTGAAATAATTTCGTCAAGGTCGATTTCAAACAAGAACACTTCTTGACCTTTGATTTTTAATTTATCTTTCAACAACGGATGAATTTGTCCGAAATAACCTATATTTGTAAGGTTTTTGCCAAGAAGGTTAACTTTAGCGCTTCTATACGGATGTAAATGGCTTACATCTTCACATGGAGTTAGTTTAATCCTTTTTTCAACACCGAGTTCAGTAAACAATTTTTCAATAATTCCTTTTAAAGTAAAGAAATCTGATTGAGTTTTAACCTGCCATTTTGAATTTTCTACCTCGCCTGTTAAAACACCTGCCAAAACTCTTGATTCTTTAATACCTGATGATTTTTCATCAGCAGGTTTGGTAACCAGATATTTTTTACCGATTTCGTAAGCCCAGAATGTTTTTTGTCCGTTATCATAGTTGTATTTCATGCAGTTCAGAACACTTGCAGCCATATCTTGTCTGAGCATTGTGCTTTCTTCGCTTGCAGAGTTCAGTACTTTTACGGCTTTATCTTCGTCAAAAGTCTGCATATATTTGTCTAATAGTGGTTTTCCGATTAGTGATGTTGTGATAATTTCATCCAGACCTGATGAAAGCATTAATTCGTTAACTTTTTTAATAACTCTTTCTTCCAAACTTATTACAGGTGTTTGAGTTTTGTTTGGCAGTGTAGGAGTTATTTTGTCATAACCGTTAATTCTTGCAATTTCTTCGATTAGGTCAATTTCACGTGTTACGTCGCCTGCTCTGAATGAAGGAACTCTGAATTTTGCAGCGCTGTCATTGCCGCCAAGTTTTTCAAATCCCAGGTTTTCAAGAATTGAAATGCATTTTTCAGGAGCGATTTCGCAGCCTAATATTCTCTTAATTTGAGAATATCTTAATGTAATTTCTATCGGCTCAAGCTTGTTTTCTCCTGCTTCAACAACGCCTTCTATTTTGGCATCGGCAAGTTCTGTCAAAAGCTGCATTGCACGCATTAAAGCAGGTCTTACAGCTTCAATATCTATTCCGCGTTCAAATCTTGCACAGGCTTCTGAACGGTATCCTACGCTTCTTGCTGATTTTCTGTTGCTTGCAGGGGTGAAGTAAGCTGCTTCAAGAGCAATATTTTTTGTATTATCGTCAATTTCAGAATTAGCACCGCCGAATACACCTGCGATACATACACCTTCTTTTTCATTTGCTATTAAAACGCTGTCGTTTGTAAGTTTGCGTTCAACTTCATCAAGGGTTACAATTGTTTCTCCTTCGTGGGCACGTCTTACGCATAAATAACCGTTAAGTTTGTCTAAATCAAATGCGTGAAAAGGTGTGCCGTATTCAAGCATTACATAGTTTGTGATATCAACTACGTTATTAATTGCACGTACTCCTGATGAAATAAGTCTTTTCTGCATCCAATCAGGCGACGGTTTAATTTTTAAATCTTTTAAAATGCCTGCTGAATAGTATTTACATACATCTTTATCAATAATTTCAACTTTTAATTCATCAGTAGTTAAGTCTTTTGTACATTCTAACGGAGAGAATTTTAAAGGCTTATTAAAAATTGCACTCAATTCTCTTGCGATGCCTATAACTGACATTTGGTCGCCTCTGTTTGCTGTCGGAGCAACGTCAAGAACGTAGTCTTTATCAAAGCCTAAAACATCTTCAACATTTTCGCCGATTTTTACATCAGGGAATATTCGGTTAAGGATTAAAATGCCGTCTTCTTCCTGATAATTTCTTTCAGCAACACCAAGTTCATCAGCAGAACAAAGCATTCCTTGAGATTCAACTCCTCTTATCACTGCCGGAGTAAGAGTAAACATCTCACCGGTTTTTCTGTCCAGAACCTGTGATCCGACTGAAGCGTATGGTACAATTTGACCCTCTTTTATATTTTGAGCACCGCATACTACTGTTTTTACACCTGTTCCGGTATTAACAGTTACAAGGTGTAAGTGATCAGAGTTAGGGTGATTATCAATTTTTTCTATTTTAACAGTTTTTATATTTGTAAATTGCGGCTTAACTTCTTCTACTGCTTCAACTTCCAAACCGCTCATTGTTAATTCATGAGCAATTTGAGCTGCTTCAATATCGGATAAATCCACAAATTCGTTCAACCAGTTTAATGATACTTGCATTTTTTATACTTCCCTCTCGTTTATTAATCTATAAGGGAATATTATAACAAACAGATAAGAAAGTAAATTACAATCCTAATTTTTTATCCAGTTTGAAGTAATGGATTAGATTGAAAATTGAAACAAGTTCTCTGAATATTTTTTCATAATTTTTTTTGTTGCATAAAGTTGTATTTATATTGCCCACTTCAAAAAAGTCACGTCCCGTTTCTAAAAACAAAGTTATGTAATTGTCTTCAAACACGCAATGAACGTTATATGCTCCAAATACCTCTCTTATTTTTTTCAGCCTTTCCATAAATGCCGGGGTTATCAAATATCTTGCCTCAACCTGGTCATTTGAGAATACTGCATAAGATTTGTTAAATTCAGAATCTTCAAGAATAACTTCTTCCAGCCCTTTTGGAGGTTTGAATTCACTCAGCCCGGTTGTATTTAACGTAAGATTGCCGTTTATAATACCTATATTTCTTAAAGGTGAATTTTCTTTTGCAGAAATAAGATTTGATATTGTGTTGATAATAGGAGAATTCACAGCTGCTTGTGAAATTTCACTGCCGAATTCCTCCTCAGCTTCAGATTTAAATGCTTTCATTCTGTCTTCTGTATTGAGTGCTCTTTGTTTAATTATTGTTCTTCCGTTGTATTTTTTATTCAATACTGTTTTTAGTATTAAACCTTTGAAAACTTGTACTGAACTGGAATATCTTCTTCCTTTTATATCACGTGATTCATCTTGTTGAGATAACTCGGTTTCAACTAAAAATACGTTCATTCCTTTATATGTTCCGCCAATTCTGTCATCGTCATTTTTTGTGTTGGCATTTGGGAAAAGTCCTGTATTTTTAATTTCTTTTAAAGTTATAATTTCATTTTTATAAATACTAAAATTACCGAATAAAAATAATAAATCTGTCAAAAGTTGTGATTTAATCCGGTCGCAAAATTTTTTTTGTATATTTCCAGCAATGAACATAAAAACTATACTTAATACAAAGCATCCGATTAGAGTAAGAATTAATGCAGGGCCGCTTTCTAAAAATTTTATGAATAATCCCACAACAAGAACAGCAATAAAGAAAATAATTGCACAAGTTATACAAACCTTAAATACTTCTGCTTGAGAAATTCTTTCTCGTTCAAGCGGGGCAAGTTTTCTCATTATTTTTTTATTATAGATTTCTTCAAACTTTTCTTTTAGTTCTTTCTCGTCCATTGTAATATAAGTTTATTATATATTTTACATTGTTACATCAACTAAATAATCGGTTTTACGTGATATAATAAATTTATGAACAGAACGGTTGTATTTGCACATTACGATAAGGATTCGGTAATTGATGATTATGTCATTTATTATTTGAAAGCTTTGAAGGAAATAGCACAAAATATTGTGTTTGTGTCTTGTGGTAGTCTTTCTGAAGATGAAAAAAACAAGTTAAACGGAATTGCATCGAATATCATTGCAGAACACCACGAGGAATACGATTTCGGTTCTTATAAAAGAGGGTTTAATTATCTAAAAGCCAATAATCTTCTCAATGAGATTGATGAATTAATTCTTGTGAATGACAGCTGCTTTGGTCCGTTTTATCCTTTTAAAGAAATATTTAACGAAATGGATAAAAAAGATTGTGATTTTTGGGGAATTACGAAAAATAATTTTGGATATAGAAAGGTTCCTAATCACTTTTTTGTTAAACGTCCGCATATCCAAAGTTACTTTATTGTATTAAAAAATAACACTTTTAAATCTAAAGCTTTTGCAAACTTTATGACATCAATTAAACCTGAAAACAATAAATGCGTTGTTGTTTCAAATTATGAAATAGGGCTTAGCGAAATGCTCGTGGAACTTGGTTTTAAATATGATGTTTATATTAATGCTTATGAAAGAATTAATAATATGACAATTTATAAATGGCGTCAGCTTATTTTGGAACATAAAATGCCGTTTATGAAATGTTCACTTCCGCGTTTGGTTAACAAAAATCTTACAACTGTTGAGGGATATCAGGAAATTATAAAGCAGGTTTGTGATTACCCTGTTGAGTTGATAGAAAATAATGTTAAACGTACACAATATATTCGTAAAGGAAGACACACAAGCCCTATAATTATTAAAAGAGCTTTCTTTGATTTTCTTGCAGAGCTTCCGTTTTTCCCTCGCAAAATTTTAATTTTTCTTCTTAGGAAATGCTTTCCTTTTATAAGAGATTAGTTTTTGGCGCAATTCTCTTTTGTATTTTCTTGCATACCATAATGGATGTGAAATCAATATGAAAAGAAGAATACCTATGTCTTTTTTGTTTTTGAAAACTTCAAGATATGAGGCTGTCTGCAAATCAACGGGAGATTTTTGAGTTGAAGAATTAATGTAGCTGTTGTTGTGCAATCTCCATTTTGTAAGTTTTTCAGACAGATAATAAAACTTACCAAGACTTGAAAGCTGTATCCATAAATGCCAGTCAATCAAATAGTCAAGTTTTGCATTAAAATTAACCTTTAATAAATCGCTGCGTTTTGCCATAACAGAAGAAAATGTAAAAATTTTGTTGCTCTGGTAAAAATCATAAAACATTTTTTTAGGGTAACCTTGATTTTGCAGCAAGCTGCGAGTTTTCTTCAAAGCGTATTCAAAAGCCTTTACTCTTTCTTCATCACCAAAAAATTCGCAATCATTGAATATCAAATTTATATCATTGTATTTTTGTGCAATTTCAACTTTTTTTGCTAAATAATCAGGTGATAAAACATCATCGCTTTCCAAAAATACAATCCAATCAGAAGTGGCTTCTTTTATGCCTCGTTTTAATGTTTCTTTTAAACCGAGATTTTTCTCGTTTACAAACAGCTTTATTCTCTCATCGTTGTAAGATTTAATAACATTAACGGAATTATCTGTTGAGCAGTCATCGACAATAATCATTTCCCAGTCGTTATAGGTTTGACTAAGCACTGATTGAATAGTTTCTTTTATATAATTTTCGTAGTTGTAGCTTGCTGTTATAATAGAAATTTTCATATTTTCCGCCATAAATAGATGTTACAAGAAAATCACCTCCTAATCAAGGAGGTGATTTTATCTTATGTGTAAAATTGTGTTATTCTTATTTTTTAGCCGGAACAGCTTTTGGGAACATTTCATCAATTTTAGCAAATTGAGCTTCAATTGAATTTGCATATCTTTGGCAAGTTTCACTATCTTGAATCCATTTTGGAAGTACTGCTTTTTCTTTATCTGTGAACTTCACAACTTTTTCAGGATTAGCGTGTCTTTTAACAATTTTGTATTGTTCTTGAGTTAAACCTGCGTTTTCTAAGACTTGACCTTTTTTAAATTTTAAAGGGTCATAACCTTTGAAAGCTGCTTCAGCATCAGCAATACCAGCTTTTCTTTCTGCTTCTGTCAGATTAATTGTTTCAGCGTTTTTAGCGTGATATCTGTGAGCTTCATTAGCTGCTTCTGTTTTTGAATAAGTTGCGTGACGTTTAGCATCTAGTGCAGCTTTAGCTTCTGTATCACCTGCAACTGCGTTTGTTGCATCTTTTACGCCTTTGCTATTTTTAGATTTGAATAGACCTTTAATGTCATTCCATAGTTTTTTGAATGAAAAATCTTTCATATATTTACCGATTTCTTTACGGTAAATAACACCTGTAACAACAGCTGCTGTCGCAACAACTGCTGCTGCAATTTTTAAAGTTTTTTTGTCTTTTTTAAATTCAAAATCTTCACCGTTTTGAATTTTGTCAGCATTTTTTACTAACTGTTTTTTAAATTGGTCTTGAGATAAAGTTTTAATTTTACCATTAGGGTTAGTTACTTGAATTTTACCCTGTTGAGTCATTTCAACCTTGTTACCGCCTATTGCTAAAGCGGGACCGATTGTCATGTTGTCTGCCATAATTCTACTACCTTTCAATTTTACACACTAGCTTTATATTCATGAAAACACGTCAATAAAAAAAAATGCTAATTTATTAATTTAATATTAACAAATGTTTACAAAAAATACTATCCCTTATTTAAGGGATAGTATTTAAGCTCTCTCTTAATAATATGATTAGAGCGGCTAGGCTCTTATCTTTAGTTCAGATTGTATAAGTTTATACAAAACCTGTGTTGCGGGTGGAGCGGCTACGCTCTGTCTTGAATTTAATATCAAAAGTTCATGCAAAGTCCCTGTGTCGGGTGGAGCGGCTACGCTCCTCTTGCTCGTTCGCGTTTAACGGCGTT
>UNSJ01000026.1 GCA_900548405.1 Candidatus Gastranaerophilales bacterium
CAGCAAAAGCGTTTTCGCATTCACCAGCCGTAGGTTATGGTGCTACTGCAAACGGCACAGGAGCCATAGCATTAGGGGGTGGTGGAGGATTAGAACAACCAACCGCAGAAGCAAACGGTTCTGTTGCTATCGGTTATGCAATTTCAACCGGTCCTAATGCCGTAGCAATTGCCCCCGGAGGAGTAGGTTCTTCACTGGATAGCCGAACACGTGCAACCGGTTCATCGAGTATTGCTTTAGGAGGTAATACACAGTCAACTAAAGATTATAGTATTGCGATAGGTGTAAGTGCTCGCAGTACCGAAGAACATTCAATGGCATTAGGTACTTTATCATCAGCAAATGCTAAAAATTCAATATCCATAGGTTATTCTTCCGCCGCAAGTGAAGAAAACGCAATAGCTATAGGAGATGCAACTTCAAGTGCATTAGGCACAATAGCTATTGGCGATGCAGCCAATGCATTATCTGATTATGCTGTTGCTTTAGGTTTAAACACTAACGCTTCAGGAGCTCAAGGGATTTCAATCGGGTATTACAGTGCAGCTAATGGTAATGATTCAATAGCAATCGGTACAAGTGCAAATACAGAAGCATCAAACGCAATATTACTCGGCTCAAACGCATATGTTCAAAGAGGCGGCGGTATAGCAATCGGTAATAATGCCCGTTCCGGAGCAACAGATTCAACTTTATATGGTGACCATGCTATTGCTATCGGTCAAGGTGCACAAGCAGGCAGTGATTACGGTATTTCTATCGGTAACAATGCAGGAAGTTCAAGCAAAGGTAGTAATGTTATAGCAATCGGCTCGTATGCCTGTCAATATGTAACAGGTTCCAATAAAACCTGTATCGGTGCAAATTCAGGTCCTGGCGAGGGACATTTTGAGGCAACAGATGATGTAGAGCGTATTTTTATCGGCAAACCACCTGCCGTTTTGCCTGATGTACATAATACTAATGAAGATAAAGGTATTGGACAAAATGCAATTGTTGAAATTGTAAATAAAAATGATTCTTCGAAGTGGGGCGGTAAACGTCACGGTTATCCTAACGGACCTACAGTATACATAAATGCTAACCTTGTAATTAGAGGCTATACGTGGTTAATGGTAGCGGATGACAAAGGTGATGAACATGACGAACAAGGTATTGTAAGTTCAAATAAACCTTCAGGTGACGGGCATAATATAAAATGGAACAGGAATGCTCAACAATTTCCAACAGTTTCTGATAGAAGATTAAAATATGTGGGTAAAGAATTTACCTCAGGCTTAGACAAAATCCGTGCATTGAAAGTGTTTAATTATACCTTCAAAAAAGATGGAGCGAAGACACCTCATGTTGGTGTAATAGCGCAAGACCTGCAAAAGGTTTTCCCTGATGCTGTTAAAAAAGGTGCAGACGGTTTTCTTACAATCAGAATGGAAGATATGTTCTATGCTGTAATCAATGCAATAAAAGAACTTGATGCAAGAGTTACTGCTTTAGAAAAAGAAAACTCTGAATTAAAACAAGTTATTCAAAAAATGCAGCAAGATAATACAAAACAAGAGGCAAGATTAAAGGCTTTAGAAGCTAAGATAAAATAAAATTTCATACGAAAAAAAAATAAGCCATTATCGTGTAAGTATCACGGTAATCCCAATGGCGGGTTAAGCGGATTGCCCGCAGAGGGCGAACGGTCAAAGCGAAGAGCTTTGCCGGAAGACCCGTTTAAAGCGGGCAACCAAGCAGCCGCCAGGCTTACTTTCATTCCTTCTCCCGCTTAATAGCGGGAGTTTTTCTTTTTTTTATGCTAAAATAATTTCAAGAATTGAGGGTTTTATGAAAAATATATTAGTTACAGGCGGAGCAGGATTTATCGGTTCGCATTTGTGTGAAAAGCTTATAGAACAAGGCAATCACGTTATATGTCTGGATAATTTTTTTACAGGCTCAAGAAAAAATATCGAGCATCTTTTGGATAATAAGGAATTTGAACTTATAAGACATGACATTATCGAGCCGATTATTTTAGAGGTTGACCGAATTTATAACCTTGCTTGTCCAGCAAGCCCTATTCATTATCAATACAATGCCATTAAGACTATTAAAACTAATGTTTTGGGCGTAACAAACATGTTGGATTTGGCGGATGAAACGCATGCAAGAATTTTGCAGGCTTCTACAAGTGAAGTTTACGGTGATCCGGTTGTTCATCCGCAAAGAGAGGATTACTGGGGAAATGTTAACCCTATTGGTTTAAGGAGCTGTTATGATGAAGGAAAGCGCGTTGCTGAAACTTTAATGATGGATTATCACAGGCAGCATAATGTTGATATAAAAATTATAAGAATATTTAACACATACGGGCCGCGTATGGCAGAAAATGACGGCAGGGTTGTTTCAAACTTTATTTTACAGGCTTTGAAAAACGAGGATATAACAATTTACGGTGACGGTTCACAAACACGCTCATTCTGTTATGTTGATGATTTAGTAAGAGGAATGATTTCGTTAATGAATTCAGAGGACTTTATCGGACCTGTAAATATGGGAAATGACGGTGAATACACAATTCTTGAACTGGCAAAAATGATTATTGAGCTTTCCAATTCAAATTCAAAAATTGTATTTAAGCCGCTTCCGTCTGACGATCCTTGCCAGCGCAAACCTGACTTGACACTTGCAAAAGAAAAATTGGGTTATGAGCCGACAATCCATGTTCGTGACGGCTTGCTAAAAACAATTGAGTATTTTAAAACAGTCCTTTAAGTATTATAGACAATTAAATAATAATCCTTTGTTGAACGTATTTTGTTTACGGCAAATTTTCTTGCAAACTAAAAATTTTTATTTGATAATGTCATTGAAAAAAGTTTATGAAAGGAGAGTTTAGCATGTGGGAAAAAGATATTGATATTAATCAAGTTGTTGAAATCCGCACAAGAACAAATGTTTATTTTGGTGTAGGTGCGATTAAAAAAATTGATGATATTGTTAAGACTTTAAAGACAAAAGGCATAGATAAAGTTATCGTAATGTCAGGCAGAAACGCATACAAAGCGACTGGTGCATGGGATTATGTTGAAAAAGCATTGAAAGACAACGGTGTAGGATACATTAATTATGATCAGGTTACTCCTAACCCTACAACTGTCCACGTAAACGAAGCAGCAAAAATGGCGAGAGATTTTGGTGCAAAAGCTGTTATTGCAATCGGCGGAGGTTCGCCAACAGATGCAGGTAAATCTGTTGCTATTTTGCTTGAATACCCTGAAAAAACTGCTGAAAATATTTACGATTTTGAATTTGCTCCTGAAAAAGCTGCGCCAATCGTATCTATTAACTTAACTCACGGTACAGGTACAGAAACTAACAGATTTGCGGTCGTAACTAACCTTGAAAAGAATTTCAAACCTGCAATTGCTTATGATTGCATTTATCCTATGTTTGCAATTGATGACCCTCAATTAATGACAAAATTGTCACCTAAACAAACAAGGTACGTTTCAATTGATGCTGTTAACCACGTTGTTGAAGCTGCAACTTCAACTGTTGCATCACCTTATTCAATCAGCCTTGCAAAACAGGTTATTGAACTTGTTGCAAAATATTTGCCGAAAGCTATTGCAAATCCTGATGATTTAGAAGCTAGATACTTCCTTGCATATGCGGCAATGATGGGCGGTGTAAGCTTTGATAACGGTTTGTTGCATTACACTCACGCTCTTGAACACCCGCTAAGTGCTGTTAAACCTGAATTATCACATGGTTTGGGATTAGCTATACTTTTACCGGCTGTTATAAAAACTATTTACAAAGACAGACCGCATGTATTGGCTGACATTTTGGCTCCAATAGCACCTGGATTAAGAGGTGAAGCATCTGAAGCTGATAAGGCTGCAAAAGAAGTTCAAAGCTGGCTTCAATCCGTTGATGTTCCTCAAAAACTTGAAGATGAAGGATTTACTGAGGCTGATGTTGAAAAACTTGTTGACCTTGTTTATACAACACCATCTCTTTCCGGACTTTTGGATATTGCACCGTCAGGAAACGGCAGAGATGTTGTAGAAGCTATTTACAGAAACTCTTTGAAACCGCTTTAGGTTTTACGGGCAAATTTAAAAAGGGCGTCTTTAAACAGACGTCCTTTTTTGTATTATAATTTAAATTATGATTACCAAAAGAAAACTGGAGCTGCTTGCACCTGCAAAGGATAAGAAAACAGCAATTACTGCAATAGAAAGCGGAGCTGATGCTGTTTATATCGGTTCGCCTAAATTCGGGGCGCGTCAGGCTGCGGGTAATTCATTAGAAGATATTAAGGAAATTGTTGATTATGCGCATAAGTTTTATGTAAAAGTTCATGTGACTATCAATACGATTTTAACTGATGAGGAACTTTTGCAGGCTCTTGATTTGATTAATAAGCTTTATGAAATCGGAGTTGATGCAATTATCGTTCAGGATATGGGAATTTTAAAGCTTGCAGTGGAAAATAAACTTCCTCCAATCCCTATTCATGCGAGCACCCAATGCGATACAAGAACACTTCAAAAAGCGGAATTTTTTAAAAAGCTCGGAGTTTCACGTATAATTCTTGCAAGAGAATTGTCTGTTGAGCAGATTAGGGAAATATGTGATGCTGTTTCTGAAAAAGATGATGAGGATGCGGTTGAGGTTGAAACTTTTATACACGGCGCGCTTTGCGTTTCTTACAGCGGTCAGTGCTATATGAGCCATTATATCGGAGGACGTTCTGCAAATAGGGGTGAATGCGCTCAAGCGTGCCGTAAAAAATACACTCTTGTTGATGAAGACGGGAATATTATTGCAAAAGGCAAGCATCTTTTGAGCCTTAAAGATTTTAATGCATCAAGACATATTGAAGAACTTGCAAAAGCAGGAGTAAAATCTTTTAAAATAGAAGGACGTTTGAAAGATGAAAACTATGTGAAAAATGTGGTTTTGTATTACAGAAACCTTCTTGACAAATGCGGCAGGAAGTCATCTTCGGGGCAAGTTTTCGCAGACTTTGAGCCTGATGTAAACAAAAGTTTTAATCGCGGATTTACTGAATATTTTCTTAAAAAACGTGAAAAATGTTTTAACTTTGACACGCCAAAGGCAGTCGGAGAAAAAATCGGAACAGTTACAAGAGTTGGCAGAGATTTTTTTGAGATTAAGACAAAAATTCAGTTGAATAATCAAGACGGTTTGTGCTTTATGCTTGGCGGTCACCTTGAAGGGTGTCTTGTTAACAGAACCGACAAAAACAGAGTTTTTCCGAATAAAATGAGCGGTATTAAGGTCGGTATGGAAATTTTCAGAAACAACGACATTCAGTTTGAAAAACAGCTCATAAATTCAAAGATTAAGCGCAGAATAGGGGTTGAGATTAATTTCCGTGATAATGTAATCACAGCAATTGACGATAATAAAAACTCTGCTAAGGTGGAAGTCGGTTTTTCGGAAATTCCTAAAAATCTTGAAAAAATGAAAGAAAATTTTATTAAACAAATGGAAAAAACAGGCGACAGTGATTTTTTTGCAAGAAATGTTCGCATCTGTTCTGATTTACCGTTTATACCTGTTTCAGAGATAAATGAATTAAGGCGCAGTCTGCTCGAAAAATTAATGGAAGAACGATTAAAAAATTATAAACGCGAATTTCAAAAACCTCTGCAATATGCTGAATTTCCGCAAAAAGAACTTGATTACAGGGCAAATATTCATAACAGTCAGGCAAAAGAATTTTATGAACAGTGCGGCTCAAAGGTTTGCGAAATGTCAGCAGAAAGCGGCTCGCATCCTGTTGAATTGATGCGGACAAAGCACTGTTTGAAATTTGCTTTTGATATGTGCAAATCCCCTAAAAAGCTTTATCTGATTGATGAAAAAGGCAAGAAATACCCGCTTATTTTTGATTGCAAAAACTGTGAGATGGTGTTACGCACGTAAAAATTGGACACATATGTTTATGAACCTTTGCGGCTCGTCAAGATATAAATCTTCCGCGTGAATACTGTCAAATAACTCAAATTTCTTATAGCAAACCGCTTCTTTATAAAGTTTTTCGGTGTGCCAGGAACAGACTGTAACATCTTTTTTGCCTGCTATAAAAAGTGTCGGAGCTTCTATATCTTTTATGATATTGACAGGTTTGATTTTCTTACCTGTAACTAATGACGGGCGGATTGAAAGCCAGCGCCTGAGCTCGAATTTTTTAAATGTAGGAATAAAAGCTTCTTTTTTCCACATCTGATTTTCGATTTTATCAAAATCAACAGGGGCAGAAACCGCGATTATTTTATCTATATCTTTATAAAGTGCGCTATGGATTAGCACAAGCGCCCCGCCGAGAGAAAATCCTGCAAGATAAACCTTTTTATATTTTGTTTTTGCAAAATCCACAACAGTTTTCAAATCAATTGTTTCTTTGCTTGTGAACGTATAAAATCCCGAACTTTTTCCGTGACCTCTGCAATCAAACGCGATTACATCAAATTCTTTGGAAAAATTTTGGGCCATATCAGAAAACGCCCTGCTGTCTTTTGTCATAAACCAGCCATGTACAATGATTAAAACCTCTTTGTGTCCTGTATCGTAATGGTTGAGGGCAAGCTTTATCCCGTCAGAAGTGTAAATAAAAGTTTCTTTCATAATTTATACTATTTATTGTTTTGTTTAACGTAATCTTCAATCATTTTGGCAGCTAAGTTACTTGCAGAACGTTTTTCTTTCTCTGCAATAGCTTTAAAATTCTCAAAAGTATCTTTCTCAATAATAACTACAAATCTATGTTTATCTTTTTTAATGACCATTTATGAACCTCTTGTAATATGTTTGTAAACCTATGTAAATTTTACTATTAATTTGTTATTAATTCAATTGCAAAGAGTTTATAATAAGTTTATAAACTATTATAAAAGGAGTATATTATGATAAATAAAAAACTAAATGATATTATGTCTAAATGGTCTGATTTGATAACATATCTTGAAGTTATCGCAGATTATTGCAAGTATAACAGAAATATCAACTAAGTATCTATGATACTTCCTTTGTTTTTATATATTTGTAAAGAAAATCGTAAGCTTTACGAGCAGCTTGATTATTTGGAAATGGAAACCTTTGACTTTAAACAAAATAACCTTAAATAGAAATTACAGATATCATACGAAAGTATGAGCAAGGAATGCAGGTTTTGGTATATAGTAAAATGTACCAGAGGGTAGAATTTGTGTTAAACGGTGTATTTCAACGACCATATTTGAATAAAGACGGCAGGAGTCTTGTTAAGAAAAAACAAGATGAAGAAAAGAATGCCTCATCAGCTGCTCAGCGAGAAGAGCAGTCTAATTCAAATTCCAGGAGTAAAGGGCTTCAATATGTAGAACAAAGCAAGCCTGCATATACTCCCGGCTATCAACGTGTTCAAAACAACGGAGAACAGGTTGACTGGCGTCAAATGCGCACTCAAATTCAAAGTCAGGTTCAGACAAGACCCCCTCAAAATGCACAGCTGACATCAGCAAATCAAACTGATGCTATTAGTGCTACAAAGACTTTATCAGGCAGAAGCACTGTCATTAATATTGCACAAATTCTTAAAGATTTTAAAAACACCGCAGCAGCAATTGGTACCCCTGATGATTTGAAAGAAGAAGTTAACGGTTATCTTACTCTGATTGAAGCTCAGGTTAAAAAAGATAATCCGAATACAAAGCTTGTAAAATCTAATTTAAAAAATGCATCTTCTATTCTTGATAACTATATCTCAAAAACTTTGAATAAAGATTCAAAAGTTGTTGAAAACTGGGTTGATGCACTGTTTTTACAACAAATTGATTTCAGCTACAACGAAGGTGATATTAACCCTCAGTTTTTGGTAAAATTCCCTGATGGAAGCACACAACAGGAAGCAAAAACCGAAAATAAAACTGTTGTAAACGAAACTGTTCAAGAACCCGTTCCACAGGAAATTTAAACTGATTCAAAAGTTTTTTCCCTTATTCCTCAGGATAAAGAGCTGAAAACATTATTTATTCAAGCGAAAAAGGCATCTTATGCAAACGAGCCTGAAAAAGCGATTGAAACTTTCCAAAAAGCATTGCAGCGTGCAGATGAAGTCGGTGACACCGAAACAAAATCAAAAATTTTCTACGAAGTCGGCAGAATTTATGATGACCACGATTACTATGCTCAGGCACTGAAAAGCTATAACCAATCAGTACAAAATACTACCGATAACAATGTAAAAACCAAAGCACACTATTCAATGGCGCAGATTTACGATGATGTAAACCAAATTGAACCTGCACTTGATCATTATTTCAATTCAATTTCTTATGCGGGACAGGAGGATAACTTTGTAGCACAGTCAACTTCTTTAACTAAAATGGGTAATATATTTACAGATATGTACGAAGATGAAGCAATGGATTATTATTCAGTTGCAGATGATTTGGCTTCTCAAACTGATAACTCAAAAGTTAAAGGTTTTGTATCTTCAAGTATGGGTGGAGCTTATGAAAAATTCGGCGAACCGCAAGAAGCTCTAAAATCTTATTCAAAAGCAGTGCAGCATTACGCTGATGCCGAATCCCCTTTAAAAGTTGCGCAAAATTATTCAAAAGCAGCAGACATTATGGTTGAATACAGTAATGTTCCAAAAGCAAAGGGTCTTTTAACAAAGGCTCAAAACTATGCACGTCAAACCGATGATGTGAACTTGATGAATGAAATCAGAGAAAAATTAAACAGTCTTGAGTTACTCGGCTAAATATGTTATACTAAGTGTGTAGTTATAATTTGAAAGAAGCAACCAGCGTAGCCGCTGGACCCGCGACCTTGGGTTATGTATAAATATTATAAAAAAAAGAAAGGAAGCAAATTATGAAAAAATTTAGTCACATCGGGGGGGGGGTACTCTAAAAGCTCCTGCGTTTACTCTTGCTGAGGTTTTGGTCACACTTGGCATTATTGGAGTGGTTTCAGCAATGACAGTTCCGTCTTTGATGCAGAATTATCAAAGACAATCTTATGTTACACAGCTGCATAAGGTTTATAACGAGCTAAATCAGGCCTTAATTCGTTATCAAACCGATAGCAACGCGGTCAGCCTTAGGGAAGCGGGGTTAACCTCAAACAGTGCTTATGGTTCGTTTTTAAAAAAATATTTTAATGTTGTACAGGATTGCGGAACGACGCCAACTCCTTGTTTTTCGGCGTCGTATAAAAAGCTTTCCGGTGTAAACTCCGGCTTTAAGTGTACATATAATTGTATGGTTCTTTCGAGCGGTGCATCAATAGGTACATTCATTGGAACCAATAATATTGTACAATTTGTTGTTGATATAAATGGGTCAAAAGGTCCTAATATATATGGCAGAGATGCATTTTCATTATATCTTTATACTAACGGTGTTATTGATGATTTGGCATTAGAAGATATTGAGGATTCAGATAACCTTAACTGGGCTAATGCAGCTGCACCTCTTACAAAAGAACAAAGAGAACAAAATTATACAAGAGCCTGCATCGGAAATAATAGTTCAGAATGGCATGGCTGTTTTGGAAAAATCCTGAATGATAACTGGCAGATGACATATTAAAAAAAAACGGGGATAAGCCCCGTTTTTATTGTTTAGACATTATTTCGATTTCGTTTCCGTCAGGATCTTTGAGAAACGCGATATGCATATTAACTTCCGGCATGAAATAAGGTTCATAAAGGTACTCATAACCCATTGACTGCATTCTTTTTGAAAATTCTTCCATAGAATTTGTTTCAAAAGCCAAATGTCCGAATGCGTTACCGTTTTCATATCCGTTTTCAGGTGTTTCCTTGTTGTATGTAAGTTCAATTTGAGTTTGACCGTCTTCATCACTTAAATAATATAAAGTGCAATCATCCAGTACAACTTCACCTGTTCTGTTCATATCAAGAAGTTCTGTATAAAATCTCATTGATGCATCAATATCTTTTACTCTAATCATTACGTGTACAAATTTCATAGTTCATCCTCCTTAATTTTTAGTTTAACATATAATTTTTATAAAACGTTGAAATCTTAATAATAAATTGATATAATAAATATTATAAATATATGAAAGGAGCACCAGCGTAGCCGCTGGACCCGCGACCTTGGGTTATGCATAAATGTATAAAATTATTGGGAATGTTTGCCGCGTTAATTTAGTCAATATGAGAAAAAACGCCGTTTGAAGTATTTTTATCAATTTCAATAACATGTCTTATAATAGTATGAGCCATTAAAAGCAAATACGGGTTAATCTCGTTTGTATTACTCATATTAATTTTAGCCTGCGGTTTTTCCTGTTTCTCGTTTACGGTTGTTTGCGAGTTTGTTTCAAAGGAAACCACAGATTCCATTGAGTAGTGTTTTTCGTCACTTTCAATACGCATTATAAGTTCATCTTTTGGAAATTCTTTTACGCATTCAATATTTACATGAACAGAATTTGAACTTTCTAAAACTAGCGTTGCAGTGACATTACCGTAATTAAGAGTGGTTATTGTAATAACAAGAATGCTGTCAGCTCCTTCATCGGCACCTCCATTTTCTATATCAAGGTCAAATCCTACGCCCTCCTGCAATGGCAGCCAGGGAAGATACAGAAGCATTAAAAGTTTCATTGTCTGGGCAGAATCGTTTTGAGAGGCTGCTGCAACACTTGCATTAATAAGTTTTGCGGTTTCTTTTAACTGCGACATATCAGTAATTCCTAATTTGGCAGAATTAGCCATAGCTGTAATCAATTTTGCTATGGCATCTTTTCCGTTTGTTTGAATTAATGCTGCGATTTCAGAAAGATTAATCAGTCCTGATGATATTGCAAGATTTTTTAAAGAAGCCTGCATCTGGCTTAATATAGCTTTATTGCCTGTAAGAAGAATATTTTGAGCTTCTGTTAATGACATACCCTGAAGCTGTGCAAGAATCTGAGCTTGTGTTTGTGATAAAGCATTTCTCTGCATGTTTATTTGATTTGCAAACCTCTGATTAAACTGTGCAAGAGAAATATTTCTCTGCATAATATATACAAGTTCGTTAAGGTTCTTTGGCAAATTCATCATATCTTTTACATACGCAGATTGGTCAACTCCTCCCATATTTCCCATCTGGGGTGTAGGTACAGAGCGTGATGCATTCGGACCTGCAGATTGCTGTGGAGTAGGAGTAAAAGATGTTTGGGCAGGACTTTTTGCAGGAGCTTGTTTTTGTGCATTAAGCGCCTGATAATTTACAAATTTTGATATTAGATGACCTAAATTTAAATCTGCCATTGATTTAATTATACTGATTTTTCAAGGTTTGTCCAGTAAACGCTGTTTACATAAAATACATATTTTACTTAAATGATTGTAAAGTCTGTAAAAGTTTGTTATAATGTAAAATATAGATTTATAGTACAAAAAGTTATGTTGAATTAAGAGTATGGGGGTACAATGATTAAACATACAAAAAGAATTACTATGCGCGGCTATACTTTGGCTGAGATAGTTGTGGTAATGCTGATTATTGCGGTAGTAGTCGGCGTAAGTATTAAAATTACCAAAGCCAAGTTAGATTCTGTAATATCGTATACATATTACGCTGCATATTCGACTTTGCGTTCTGCAACAAGTGAAATGATTGCAGATTATGATCCGAACAAAGATGCATATACATATCAGCGAAGATTTTTTGATATGTTTAATTTAACTCCGGAAGCAATTGCTGCTAACCAAACTCAAGCATTTGATAAATATGACACTATTGATTGTTCTATAAGAACTAATATACCTACTTATGACAGTGTATACACTGCATCTATTCTTCCTTCTTTAAATACTGACCAAACATTTTTGCCTACTGAGCAGGTTACTCAGACTGCAGTAAATACTGAAGAAACCGGTGGAGGCGGTGGAGGCGGTGCCGAAACTGGTGGTGAAGAAAACGGTGCCTGCGCAGGTAAAATAGTTGCATGTTCATCAGATAAATATTATAACTATGATAAATGTGCATGTGTACCTAAAAAAGCTACAATTCCTAAAACAGGCGAAAAATTCTGTACTTTGTTAGAAGAATATGTAAATATTGCAGGTGGTACTTCAATTTGTAATGGAAGTGCAATTTCTGCAAACACAACTGATTTTTCTGATAAAACTCCTGATTTAACTCTACGTAACGGATTAAGAATCTACGGATTAAAAGGAGGTTATGCTGCGATTCCTATGCTTGCAGGAAATAATATAGCTTATAACACTGATTTATCTATCGGTGACAGAATTGTTATTCTTGTTAAAAAGCTTAAGAGGGATGTAGTTGCATATACTGATTTTATAACAGCTCAAATCACTGCATTCTATCGCGATATGTGGTCACAGCCTGCTTATGCAAGATGTGCACAAGTTAATATCGTGATTGGTCAAACTTGCGCACAATCAGGTGGGAAATTGTGTGATGGCTCAATCCATGAAGAAGATGGATGTTTCAGATGCTGTACTCCGAAATTATGTAATGTAAGTGATATTTCAAAGTGCAGTTCATCAGGCGGTACTTTTAACTTAACAGGTTGTTATTGCTCTTGTCCTTCAGGAACAAGACTTGTAGGAGGTCAATGTATTGTTTTAACTCCTGTGGTTCCTACAACAACTACATCAACGAATACACCAACAACTCCTACTTCATCCACTACACCATCTACTATATCTACCGGCGGAACCCCTGCGCCTGCACCTGAGCCTGATCCGTTTGAAGGTGTAAATATTAACGAAGTTGGCTACATTGTATATATTGATGTTGATGGCAGCAAAGGAAATTCTACTCTTTGGGATGATGTTTATCCTTTCTATATTACAATGTCAGGCAGAGTAGTTCCTGCGTTTGATTCAGCAGCAAATCCTGACGGTGCTGGCGCTGACAGCGTACATCACTTGCAAGTAAGTGTAAAAAATGAAACAATTAATGCAAACGGAAGACGTGCAATTAAATGGCTCGCTAAAAGCGTAAGCTTTAGAGAAGGTGCTTGCCTTTCAGGTTTCGTAAGCTCAAATACACCTTATTGCTCTGGTATGAGCTATGATAATACCTGCTCATCCGCAAATTCAAATTGTCAGGTTAAACCTATTAAACCGATGAAATTATTCTAGAAAATAATAACAAATAAAATAACCCTTGTATAAACAAGGGTTATTTTTTATTTCTTAATTGGAAGATATGATTGAGGGTAGTTGTAATCTTCTTTAAACCCTAAATGCCTGTACATCTTTAATGCCTGGAAGTTATTTGTTTCTGTTGTAGTATTAACTTCTGTTATGGGTTTTTCTCCTGATTCAGCCCATTCGATAAGCTTTTCGACAGATTTTTTTAACATGTGTTTTGAAAGACCTTTTCCCTGATGTTCTTTTTTAATAGAAACAATAGGAATATTTGCAATTCTTCCGCCTGTTAAATTCATAAAGCAAAAACCTACGGGATTTCCTTTGTAAACAAGTACAGTAGTAGCTTCGGGGAGAAATTCCGCATACAGATTTTTTACAATTTTTGTAATTATATCGTAAGTGCCGTCTTCTGTTTTAAATCTTGGATCAAAAAGAGCATCTGCGCTGTCATCAAAACCTTCATGCACGACTTTTATTGCATCTTTAAAATAAACATCACTCCAGCTTACAAGTTTGTAATCTTCATCAAGCGGTGAAAGCTGTGACATTTTCAGGATTTCTCTTGAATTAGTTCCTGCCATCATAAACCTTAATACTGCAATTCCAACAAATTTAAATCCGAAGCGCGCAATTTCGCCGATAATATTTTTTTGTGAACCTAACATAGGATAGCAGACAATTTTTTCAGTTCTTTCAGCTTTTGTTAATTCTAAGAATTTTTTAATTAAATATACACTTCTTTCAGCCATATTTTCCATTTTAAAAGAATGTATAATATTTAGTTCTACTGCTTCAGATATTGCCGTTGTATAAACCAAAAATGCAACGGGAATAGTATTTTCATATAATACCAGGCAGTCAATAAGTTTTTTATCGACAGAATCTACAAAATCGTCAAACCCTAAAGGTTCGAGTTCAAACTTGTATTCTTCAACCGCTCTGTTTCTAAAATCGTTGTAAACAGTAGCGAAACCTTTATAATCGTCAGGTGTAAGCAATCTGGCTTCAAAGTTATTTTCGGTCATAATCTTAATTCCTTGTAAAAAATTTTGCATGGTGCATCATATCATATGATGCATTTTTTCTTTTTTAGTTTCCATATATCTTTTGTTATATGAATTAATTTGAGGTTCTATTTTCACTATATCATGCACTGTTAAACCGTAACCATTCAAACCGATGATTTTTTTAGGGTTGTTTGTAATGAGGTTAAAGTTATTGAAACCTAAATCAAGAATTATCTGCGCACCCATACCGTAGTCGCGCAAATCAGCTTTGAAACCCAATGAAAGATTTGCTTCAACGGTATCCTGACCGATTTCCTGCAAATGATAGGCTTTAATTTTGTTGACGATACCAATTCCTCTGCCTTCATGACCTTTCATATAAATAACAGCGCCTTTGCCGTATTCGTTAATCATCTGCATTGCGGTATGAAGCTGATAATTGCAATCACATTTTAAGCTTCCGAAAATATCGCCTGTCATGCATTCGCTATGAACGCGGATTAGAGGAATTTTATCAGAGCCGTCATCCTTAACAAGAGCAACACCTTCCTGTTTGGTAATTTGGTTAATATAACCGTAGATTTCGAATTCACCAAATTGTGTAGGCAAATGAGCTTCTGCTTCACGTGTAACTATTTTTTCGGATTTGAGGCGGTAAGCAATTAATTCCGCAACGGAAATAAATTTTATATTGTTTTCTTTTGCGAACTGATAAAGTTCATCGCGTTTAGCCATGTGTCCGTCTTTACCCATAATTTCGCACATCGGCCCTGCAGGAATATGTCCGCAAAGTCTTGCTAAATCAACAACTGCTTCAGTATGTCCTGTTCTTGTTAAAACTCCGCCTTTTCTTGCAACGCAAGGGAAAAGGTGTCCCGGTCTTCTCAAATCAGAGGCTTGAGCATCAGGAGCAAGGCAGACTTCAATAGTTTTTGCTCTGTCAAAAGCTGAAATTCCTGTTGTAACACCGTATTTTTCATCGGCATCAATACTTACGGTAAAAGCTGTTTTCATGCTTTCCGTGTTTTGTTCAACCATTTGAGGAAGTTCCATTTTTTCTGCGATTTCCGGTGAAATTGCAAGGCAGATTAAACCTTTTGCTTTTTCAGCCATAAATTTTATAATTTCAGGAGTAACCATTTGTCCCGAGCAAATTAAATCACCTTCATTTTCACGGTCTTCGTCATCGGCAACGATAATCAATTTACCGTTTTTAAAATCTTCAATAGCATCTTCAATTTTGTCAAATTTAAAATTATCCATTATATAAATCCGTTCTCTTTCAAAAAGTCTTCTGTAATATTATTATTCTGCGTTGATAAAAATTTTTCAACATATCGTCCTAAAATATCTGTTTCTATATTTACTTTATCACCTATACGCAGGTTTTTGAGGTTGGTAAATTCAAGAGTATGCGGAATTACTGCAACGCCGAAAATATTACCGTCAAGTTTTGAAACTGTTAAGCTGATGCCGTTTACGGTGATAGAACCTTTATAAACAATATATCTGCTGTCTTTTACTTCAAATTCCATATTGCCCAAATAAATTCCGATACTGTCAACGTGTCCTTGAACAATGTGTCCTCCCATTCTGGAAGATGGGGTAAGCGCGCGCTCAAGATTTACTTTTTCGCCTTGTCTAAATCCTTTTGTAATTTTTAATGTTTCAGAACTTACATTTGCTTGAAACGTATTTTCAGTCATAGATACAACTGTTTGACAGCATCCGTCAATTGCAATACTGTCGCCGATTTTAGTATTTTCTAAAACCTTGCTGCATTCAACAACAAGCTTTTTCCCGTCAAAACTTTTGATTAATCCTATTTCTTCTATAATCCCTGTAAACATAGTTTTAATTTATCATGAAAATAGCTTTTCGTCTAATTGAAATACCGGAGGTATAAATTTTATAATTAGAAGTTATGGGATTAACTTTTGAAAAGCTTTTTAAGGCTTATCTGGACTGCAGGAAGCATAAAAGAAGCACGATTAATGCGCTTATGTTTGAGTATAATCTTGAGCAAAATCTTTTGAAATTATATGAAGACTTGATTAGCGGAGAATATGAAATTGGTCAGAGCATTTGTTTTATAGTGCTTTATCCAAAGCCGAGAGAGGTTTGGGCTGCTGATTTCAGGGACAGAATTGTACACCACCTTATTTATAACGAGATTAAAGACAGGTTTTATAACAGGTTTATTAAAGATACATACAGCTGTATACCCGAGCGCGGAACAACAAATGCGGTAAAGACAGTCAAAAAGCACGCTGCTTCAGTGACAGAAAATTATACCAGAACCGCTTATTTTCTTAAAGCTGATTTGAAGAATTTTTTTGTAAGTATAGATAAAAACATTCTTTACTCTGAAATCCAAAAGCTTGTGCCCGAAGAATGGGTTCTGAAACTGATAAAACAGGTTATTTTTCATAACCCCAAAAGCAATGTCTGCATCAAATCCCCGTCGTATAAATTTGACTATCTTCCGAAATATAAAAGCTTATGGTACACTCCCTCAGAAAAAGGTCTTCCCATAGGTAATCTTACAAGCCAGTTTTTCAGTAATGTATATCTAAACGTTTTGGACCAGTATGTAAAACATCATTTGAAATGCAAATACTATTGCAGATATGTTGATGATTTTGTAATAATGCATGAAGATCCGAAATATTTAAACAGTGTTCACAAAGACTTAACGAAATTTTTAAAAGAAAAGCTTGCGCTTGAACTGCACCAACACAAAAAACTTATTAACAAAGTTGATAAAGGTATAGACTTTGTAGGCTTTGTAGTAAAGCCTTACAGAACAAGCCTGCGGCAAAAGACCATAAAAAGAATTTTTAAGACAATCAGAGAACAAAAGACAAATGAACATTGGTTTTATAAGGAAGAACTTGAAAGATTTGTTAGTACAATAAACAGTTATCTCGGCATGCTTAGAAGCACAAACGGCTACATAATAAGAAAAGAGATATGCGCTCAATGCATAAACTTGTTTGTAAATTGTGATGAGGATTTTACTAAGTTAACTGTTGTTTAGCACAATTATAAAGGAACAATGCAAAATCATCGTCTTCGTTAATTTTGTTAATCAAAATGCGTCTGATTTCAACAGGAGTTTTTTCGACTGGGAATAAAAACAGTTTATAAGGTTCAATTTCAAGCACCTCACAAATAGCGTCAAGTGTTTCGGGAGTCGGGTAATTTTTCCCGTTTTCAATAAAACTTACGCTTCTGGGGCTTATTCCTATTTTTTCTGCAAAATACTCTTGAGTAATACCTTTTTCATTTCGCAGAGATTTAATTTTTGCACCGAGTAATTTCTTTATCTGATACATAATTTCCCTAGGTAATCATTATCCTCAATATCTCTGTAAAATTTAATGAGCTATTAGGTAATAATTACTTGACAATATTATCTAATAAGTAGTATAATTTATCCACATGGCTAGTATGTAACATAAAAGAGAAAAGGGTAATTTTATGAAAAAGAAAAATCTTAAAAAAGGGTTCACTCTTGCAGAAGCTTTGCTGACAATCGGTATTATCGGTGTTGTAGCTGCAATGACTTTGCCGACAGTAATTAATGAAACAAGGGACAAAGAGTATGCTGCAGCGCGTAAAAAAGCTTTGGCAACAATAGGCGAAGCTGTAAGGCTGATTACAATTCAAGGCGACATAAGATATGCGGAAAATGCTCAGGATTTTGTTGAAAATTATTTAAAAAAACAGCTTCAAATAGTGAAAACTTGTGACAACAATAATTTGAGGGACTGTGGTATTGAAACGGAACCCAACAAAATGGTGTCACTTGCCGAACAAAAAATGACAATGCCGAAAACTATTAATGAATTGGCGCCAGGCATGTCAAACGGTCTTGCAATAGATCCGGCATCAACAAGCTACGGTTTTGTAATGTCCAACGGTTATGCTGTAAATTTGTTTTATAATCCGTCATGCTTGAGTGACAACAAAGATGCAAACCACTGGGGACAGGACAGAGTATGCGTAAATGCGATATATGATATGAACGGTCTTGCACAGCCGAATGAAGTCGGAAAAGATATAGGTTTTGTAACCATATTATATCCTGACGTAAGAACAATTGCAGTGGCTCCGGATGTTTATAAACAGAACGCTGCAGGTGCAAATTTTGATAATGCAGGTGCAAGTTGTACAAACCAAAACAAAGAATACACACTTCCTAACCGTGATGAGCTCTTAGCTATGTATTACAACGCTAACCTTTTAGGAATTACGTCAGGCTTCTATTGGTCTGCCTCTCAGGCTTCCGCAGAGTTAGGTTGGTACCAGATTTTCAACAATGGCAACCGCTACCGCGTCGCTAAGTCCAATGGCTACAGTGTGCGCTGTGTCAGGAGATAAGTTATTTAATTATTTAGTTATTTAACGCGAATATTTTTGCGCAGTAAAAACCTCCTTAAATTTAACAATATCAATTATTTACAAGATTTATTATACCATAAAACCATACATAGTGCAAGTTTTAGGCAATAAAATCTACATGAAACTTTACAAATAAAGAGTTATAGGAGAATAATATGGCTCAATATCAACATCTGCCTATATACAAAACAACTTATGATTTGTTGACGGATTTAATGAACGTTACTAAAGAATTCCCGCGTGATTTTAAATTTTCACTTGGCGAAAAAATTCAAAATCACGTTATAGAATTGCTCGTTTTGATATACAAGGCAAACAGCACTAAAAATAAAAAAGATTTTATCTCTGAAATATTAAATGAAGTACAATTTCTGGATTTGTTTTTAAGAATTTCTTTTGACTTAAAAATAATTCCTCAGGCAAGGTACTGTGTTCTTATTGAAAAAACATATTCCATTGCCAAACAAGCTCAAGGGTGGTTAAAATCCTCCTTTGAATATGAGCCTGAGCCTGTTTATGCTACGGTATAGCAGGGTGTGCTCAATTTATCTCGTCAGCGGTGGTTGTTAAATATTTTCAACCGAAGTTTTGCAGGCAGGAGGATGAAGAAAAATCCAAAAATTGACAAATTTTTGAGGTTTTTCAAATCCGACCTAAAGAGTGTGAGTGTCAGGCGGGGTGCGGGATAGCACGCAGACTGACACGAAACCGTTCCCGGGAGTTTGCAGGAAAAATTTTAATTTTTACGCAAACTCATAATGCAGAAGTCCTTTGTTTTGAAAGATTCGAAGCAGATGATTGTTAATCCGCTGTTCCACGTCAGGCAACTATTGGTCTGCCTCTCAGGCTTCCGCAGAGTTAGGTTGGAACCAGAATTTCAACAATGGCAACCGCAACCGCAACGCTAAGTCCAATGGCAACAATGTGCGCTGTGTCAGGTGATAAATTAAAAAAAAGGGTTAACACCCTTTTTTTTGTTGCCTTTGAATTTTAATAATATTGACATATTTCTTGTTCAAGAATATAATTCATTCAGGGTAAGCCCAGATATCATTACTTTCCTGACGGCTCAAACTAAAAATTTGTAAAACCGAAAGAGAAAGGGGGTGATAGAGTGGAATTCAGTGTATCTGAAAAAGCGTTAGTGCTTATTCTGTTGATAATACTAACGCTTAAATTCCAATCATAGGGGCTTTTAAAGTGCGGACTGCAATCCGCACGCCCTTTCTTTTTATTATAACATTTTTTTTAATTTTTTCAAGTGTATTGTAAATTTATTTTCCCGATTTGCGGTTTGCAATTAAAAATTTTTCAATCTATAATATTCATGAATTGTGACACTAATAAAAGGAGAGAACTATGTCAAGAAAACCTATTATTGCAGGAAACTGGAAAATGAATTTACTTCAATCAGAAGCTAAAGAAGTTTTTGAAGGAGTAAAAAATTTCGTAAAAGATTATACAGCTCAAGAATTACCTACAATCGTTATTGCTCCTGTATTTACATCAATTGCGGCAGTTGAATCAGTTAAATGTGACTGTGGATGCGGCGGTAAAAAGATTGCTATTGCAGGACAAAATTGCCACTGGGAAAAATCAGGTGCTTATACAGGTGAAATTTCAGTTGAAATGTTAGCTGATGCAGGTTGTGATTATGTAATTATCGGCCACTCTGAAAGAAGACAATATTTCGGCGAAACTGATGAAATGATTAACAAAAAAGCTAAAGCAATTTTGGCAGGCGGCTTAATTCCTATCATCTGCTGCGGCGAAACTTTAGAACAAAGAGAAGCAGGTATTACTGATTCATGGATTGCGGGTCAAATTAAAGCTGCTTTAGAAGGGCTTTCTTCTGAAGATGTTGCAAAATCAGTTATTGCTTACGAACCAATCTGGGCTATCGGAACAGGTAAAACTTGTGATTCTGATGAAGCAAACAGAGTAATCGCTATGATTAGAAACGTTGTTAAAGAAGTTGCAGGAGCACAAGCTGCTGATTCAATCAGAATTCTTTACGGCGGTTCTGTTAAACCTTCAACTATTGAAGAACAAATGTCAAAATCAGACATCGACGGTGCTTTAATCGGCGGTGCTTCTTTGAAAGCTGACAGCTTAAATGAAATTATTGAAAAAACAATGCGGATTGCGAGCCTAGTGTAAAGCAGAAACGCGCAAGCGTTTTGCTGCACACGTCGTACGCGAGCAACCAAGCGGAAAGTTGCTGTTGCTAAATAGAAAATATTATAAAATATTTGATAAAAGACAGGATTTAATATCCTGTCTTTTTTTTAGAAATTGACAAGTGAATAGCTTTTATTTTATAATTTAACATACTGACGTTACGTAAAAAAAGGAGTGCAAAATGGCACAACAATTTAATCCGCAAAATATTAAAAAAAGAACTTCTGTTTTAGTTTTTCTAAAAGGTTCAACAGCTCCGTTAGTTTTATATGTTGAAAATGCAGAAGAACTATATGCAGAACTGCAGCAGTCAATTAAAAGCGCAGCAGCAGTTTTGATTGAAAAAGAAACTCTTGGACCTTTGAAAAAAGTTTGTTTTATATCAAATCAAGTTGCAGCTTTAGCAATACAGGAAGAACAATACGTAGGCTAACATATCATGGAACACAAAATTTCAATTGAAGAACTTGAGAATACCCCTTCTAAAACTCTTGAATTTCACTTTGATGAAAAAATAAAAGAGTTAGATTGTGTTTCTCCGATTAAGTCAGATTTGGAAATTAAATCGCTGGGTGAATTCATTGAGATTTCAGGAAATGTTAAAGGCATTGTTAAACTTGAATGTGATTTGTGTTTGAAAGAATTTGAATATGAATTGGATTTCGATATTGATGAAATGTTCGCTAAAAACGCGCTATTAGAGGATTACGGACAAGAAATAGAGCTGAAAGAAGGACAATTTGTTACAGATTTGCAAGGCGCAGAAGATATTGATATTTATGACTTATTGTATCAATCTGTAATATTAAATTTACCAAATAAGAAAGTTTGTGGTATAAATTGTAATGGGGATAAATTTCTAAAAGAAGAAGATTTATCCGATCCGAGATTAGATGTTTTCAAAAACATTAAAATCGATGAAAATTAAGTTCACCAAAGTTCTTTTCTCCCCTAAGGAGAAAGACAATAAGAAATATAAGTAGTAGTAAAAATAAAAAGGAAAAAGAAAAATGGCAGTACCTAAGAAAAGAACAGGACATTCCGCACAAGGACACAGAAGAAGCAACTGGAAAGCAACAAAACCGGAAACTACTAAATGCCCTAACTGCGGTGAAACAGTATTAACTCACACAGTATGCACAGCTTGCGGTACTTACAAAGGTAAACCTGTAAGCTTGAAAGATAGAGTTGAAGAAGCGGACCGCGAGCCGAGTGCGAAGCGTAGCGAAGGCACATCTAACGCGAGCGGCCAAGCAGCAGTTGAAGAAAAGAAACCTGCTAAAAAATCAACTAAAAAAGCTGAAAAAGCTGAAGAAACAAAGGTAGAAGAAGTAAAAGCAGAAGTTGTTGAAGAAGTTAAAGAAGAAGCTCCTGCAGAAGAAACTTCTGAAACTGAAGAAAAATAGTTAACTCGTTGAATGGCTGAAAGCCTTTCAGCCATTCAATTTTTTCAGACCGTAAACTTAATAAGACTTTGAGAGGGAAAGATGACAAGAATAGCAATTGATGCAATGGGTGGCGATCACGCCCCGCACGAAATCGTGGCAGGTGCTGTATGGGCAGCTAAAGAATATGGGGTTGCAATTGAGTTAGTCGGTAAACAAGACAGAATTGAGCAAGAACTTGATAAAATTACTCATGAAGGCTTTATGACCGATTACGGAAAAGGCGGTGCTGCAAAGTGTCGTATTAAAATTGATACCACTAAATTGGATATTAAAATTACCCATGCTTCAGAAGTTATTGAAATGGGCGAAGCTCCGGGACAAGCTATTCGTAAAAAGAAAAAGTCATCAATAGTTTTAGCTGTGGATGCGGTTGCTCAAGGCAGCTCTGATGCTGTTGTGGCAGCAGGTTCTACCGGTGCTGCTATGGCGTCAAGTTTATTTGGTCTTGGCAGAATTCCTGGAATTGACAGACCGGCTATTGCAGTTACTTTGCCGACAATTAAACGCCCGATTGTTGTAATCGATGGCGGTGCTAACAGTAACTGTACTCCTGAAATGTTGTACCAATTCGCAATTATGGGTGCAACTTTCTCTAAAAACGTTTTAGGTATTGAACATCCGCGTATCGGTGTTTTAAATATCGGTGAAGAAGCAGGTAAAGGTAACGAACTTGCTCAAGCTACTTATAAGCTGCTTGAAGAACAGCAGGAAAGATTAAACTTCGTTGGTAATATCGAAGGTAAAGAAATTTTCTTAAGCGTTTGTGATGTCGTTGTATGTGACGGTTTTGTTGGAAACGTTGCATTAAAGGTTACCGAAGGTACATCTCAGATGTTATTCAGAATGTTAAAACAAGAATTTAAGGCTGATTTAATGGGAAAAATTATCGGTCTTCTTGCAAAACCTTTCATGAAAAGAATTTATACAAAAATTAACTATGAAGAATTCGGTGGAGCATTGCTTTTAGGTGTTAAAGGCATAACCGTAATTTCTCACGGCAGAAGTAAAGCTTATGCTATCAAGAATGCCGTAAGAGTTGCAAAACACGCTGTTGAAACAGGTGTAAACGAAAAAATAGCTAAGTTTTATGAGGAATAAAATACATGACAGATAAATTAATCCCTTTAAGAATTGCCGGAGTAGGATATAGTTTACCGGAAACTGTTATCACAAATGATGATTTGACAAAATTGTACGAAACATCTGACGAGTGGATTTATTCACGTACAGGTATCAAAGAAAGACGTGTTGTTTCAGGTGAACAAAATGCGATTGATTTAGGCTTTGAAGCTGCTCAAAAAGCTTTGGAAAAAGCCAAAATGGATCCTGATGAAATTGATTTAATAATTGCTGCTTCATCAGCTCCTCCAGATTTGTACCCTGCAATTGCATGTCATATTCACCAAAGATTGGGAATTAAAGAACAGGTGCCTGCTTTTGATATTACTGCTGCATGCTCAGGTTTAATATACGGATTAAGCATTGCAAAAGCTTATATCGCATCAGGAATGTACAAAAATATTCTTATTGTTGCAACAGACAACAACTCAAGACTCCTTGACTGGACTGACAGAGGTACTTCAATTCTTTTCGGCGACGGGGCAGGAGCAATGGTTGTTACTCAGTCTGAAGACGGTATTGACGATGTTATTGCAATTGATATTAAAGCTGACGGAAATTACGGTCATTTGATTGAACTTTCATTTGACGGTAAAAATTGTCCGCTTGTAGAACAGTATGAAGAAAAACCTAAAGGCATCAGAATGAACGGCAGAGGTGTTTATACATTCGTTGCAAAAATTCTTCCTCACTATGTTGAAGAATTAATCTCTAACGCAGGTTTGAACGCTGAAGATATTGATTATTTAATTCCGCACCAGGCAAATATTAGAATTATTCAGGCTGTCCAAGAACGTTTGGGATATTCTGACGATAAAGTTGTTACCAACATCAAATATTATGGGAACACATCAGCAGCATCAATTCCTATTGCATTGGCTGAAAGTGTAGAAAAAGGCAAGGTAAAACTTGGTTCTACTGCCGTGCTTTGCGGATTTGGAGCAGGTATGACATGGGGCGGCGCAATTGTCAGACTTCGTGAAGGTATTTGTTAATGGGAACAAGAGTCGGAGAAATTTTCGGAACCAGATTAACAGGATTTGTACAAAATATTGATTTCGGTAATCCTGCTTTAATTGCAAAAATAAAAAAGGCTTATCCCGAAACTGTACGTTCTTGCAAGCCGTTAAAAGTGGATTGTGAGTTTTGCAAAGAAAAAATAGGTTTATTAAACAGCGATATTTTTACAAAACAAAATAAACAGGCTAAATAAATTTTTATAAGGAGTATATTATGACAAAGAAAATTGCGTTTCTTTTCCCGGGACAAGGTTCTCAAAGTGTTGGCATGGGAAAAGATTTGTATGAAAACTATGAAAGCGCAAAATCTGTTTTTGATACAGCTGACAAAGTTTTAGGTAAAAGTATAACAACTTTGTGTTTTGAAGGTCCTGAAGATGCTTTAAAACAAACAGTAAATACACAGCCTTGTATCGTTACAATGTCAATTGCAGCTTTGGAAAGCTTGAAATCAGAACTTGATGTAAAACCGGATTACGTTGCAGGTCACAGTTTAGGTGAATATTGTGCAATGTACGCATCAGGCGTTATGTCTTTAGATAACACATTAAAAGCTATTCAAAAGCGTGCTGACTTAATGGGTGCTACTCACGGCGGTGCAATGTCAGCTGTTTTAAACGCTCCGGAAGGTGCTCTTGAAGAAGCTTTGAAAGAAGCATCATCAGTTGGTTATGTTGATGTTGCAAATTACAATTCACCTGCTCAGGTTGTAATCACAGGTGATGAAGCAGCAGTTCAAAAAGCAGGCGAACTTTTACTGGCAAAAGGTGCAAGACGTGTTGTTCCGCTTCCTGTTTCAGGAGCATTCCACTCTAAATTTATGGAAAATGCAGGTAAAGAGTTTGAAAACTTTGTATCTGATTTAGAATTAAACAATGCTTTAATCCCTGTTATCACAAACGTTGACGCACAAGCATCAACAGAAAGCAGTGATTTTAGAATAAAAATGCCTAAACAAATTTATTCATCTGTTCATTGGACACAAACAATTCAAAAAATGGCAGCTGACGGTGTTGAAATCTTTATAGAAATCGGACCTGGCAAAGTTCTTGCAGGTTTAAATAAAAAAATTGCACCTGAAGCTTCAGTGTTCAATGTTTATGATAAAGCTTCATTGGAAAGCATAGTAGAAAGTTTAAAGGAGATGTTATGTCTGAAAAATTAGCATTAGTAACAGGCGCGTCACGCGGTATAGGAAAAGCATGTGCAATTGAACTTGCAAAAGCAGGATACGATATTGCCGTTAACTTTGCTGGAAACGAAGAAGCTGCCAATAAAACAGTAGAAGAAATTAAAGCATTGGGTGTTGATGCTGCTGCATTTAAATTTGATGTTTCAAATCAGGAAGCTGCTGCTAAAGGTGTTGAAGCTGTTCTTGAGAAATTCGGCAGAATTGATATTCTTGTAAATAACGCAGGTATTACAAGAGACGGTTTATTTATGAGAATGAGCGCTGAAAACTGGGATGCTGTAATTAATACAAATTTATCAAGTGCATTTTATGTTTCACAACCTGTTGTAAAAGTTATGATGAAACAGCGTTCAGGTGCTATTATCAATATGTCAAGCGTTGTCGGTGTTTCAGGAAACGCAGGTCAGGCTAACTATTCTGCTGCAAAGGCAGGTTTAATCGGTCTGACAAAAACTCTTGCTAAAGAATTAGGTTCAAGAGGCATAAGAGTAAATGCTATTGCACCGGGATTTATCAATACTGATATGACAAAAAATTTAGATACATCTAAATTCACAGACTTTATTCCGTTGAAACGTCTTGGTGAACCTGAAGATATCGCTAAAGCTGTTAAATTCTTAGCAGCAGATTCAGATTACATCACAGGTCAGGTATTGGAAGTTGACGGCGGTTTGATTATATAATTAAAGTAAAGTTTGTTAACAAAATGTCTATGGATTTGTAAAATTCTTGCAAAAAAATCTTGTACTAAGTATAATAATAAAGACACATAGTGTAGTAACATAATAAATATGAGGAAAATGAAATGAGTACATTAGAAAAAGTAAAAAAAGTAGTAGTAGACCAATTAAGCGTTGATGAAGCATTAGTTACTCCGGAAGCTAGCTTTACAGCTGATTTAGGTGCTGATTCATTAGATACAGTAGAATTAGTTATGGCTTTTGAAGAAGAATTCGGTTGCGAAATTC
Organism: Candidatus Gastranaerophilales bacterium; assembly: GCA_900548405.1. Lineage (GTDB taxonomy): Bacteria > Cyanobacteriota > Vampirovibrionia > Gastranaerophilales > Gastranaerophilaceae > Stercorousia. The sequence continues at coordinate 26,504 of UNSJ01000026.1, forward strand.
CTGATGAAGAAGCTGAAAAAATCTTAACTGTTCAAGATGCAGTTAATTATATCGACTCTCACAAATAATAATTCTTATTAATCTTAAGTGAGAATTTATAAAAGTTGCGAGGGTGAAAATTGAATATTGATTTTCCCCTCGTATATTTATTCAAAGATAGTATAAAAAGGTAAAGAGATGACAGCAAAAAGAAGAGTAGTTATCACAGGACTTGGAGCCGTTACACCATTTGGTATTGGTACTGACAAATTTTGGAATAGTCTTGTTGAAGGGAAAAGCGGGATCAGCACTTCAGAACTTATTGATATAGACAAACACGTTGTTAAAATATCAGGCGAAGTGAAAAATTTTAATCCCGATGAATATTTAGATCCTAAAGAAGCTAAAAAAATGGACAGATTTATCCAATTCGCAATGATAGCAGCTGATGAAGCAATCAAAGATGCAAAATTGGATGAAGTTAATGATGTAGATCCTTATAAAATCGGTGTTGTGGTAAGTTCTGCGGCAGGCGGTTTCCATACTTTTGAAGAAAATCATATTCGTATTCTTGAAAAAGGACCTAACAAATGTTCACCGTTTACAATTCCTATGATGATTGTAAACATGGCATCTGGTCGTATTTCTATGAAATATGGTTTCAAAGGTATAAATAAAGTTGTTGTTTCTGCATGTGCTACTGGAACACACTCAGTAGGTGATTCATATCGCGCAATCCAATATGGCGATGCTGATATTATGGTTGCAGGCGGATGTGAAGCTACTATTTGTGATGTAGGTGTAGGAGCTTTCTCAAGTGCAAGAACTTTATCAAAACGTAATGATGAACCTGAAAAAGCATCTCGTCCTTGGGATATTGACAGAGATGGCTTTGTAATGTCTGAAGGTGCAGGTGTATTAATTCTTGAAGAATATGAACATGCTAAAAAACGCGGTGCTAAAATTTATGCAGAAATTGTTGGCTTTGGACAAACCGGTGATGCTTACGATGTTGTTGCTCCGTGTCCTGAAGGTCAAGGTGCAATTCATGCAATGAAATTTGCTCTTGAAGATGCAGGATTAAAACCTGAAGATGTTCAATATATTAACGCTCACGGTACAAGCACAGGTTTGGGTGATATAGCAGAATCTAAAGCTATTGAACGCTTGTTCGGAAGCAAAGATGAAAATAAAAACCTTCTTGTAAGTTCAACAAAATCAATGCACGGTCACTTGCTTGGTGCAACAGGTGCTGTTGAATGTATCGCTTGTATTAAGGCAATCAATGAAGGCATTGTTCCTCCGACTATCAACCTTGATAATCAGGATGAAAAAGTTGCTAACCTTGATTATGTTCCTCATAAGGCGAGAAAAGCAGAAGTTAATGTTGCTTTGTCAAATTCATTCGGTTTTGGCGGACAAAATGCTTCTGTTGTAATCAAAAAGGTATAAGAAAATTATTTTTATATAAAAAAGCTCCTTTAATAAGGGGCTTTTTTTAATTTGGAAAATCTGTTATAATAGGTCTATAAAGAAAGGAGCAACCAGCGTAGCCGCTGGACCCGCAATATTAGGTTATGCATAATAGCTAAA
>UNSJ01000027.1 GCA_900548405.1 Candidatus Gastranaerophilales bacterium
TTGATAAAATCAGGGTTATAAATCATCACTTCCTTGACAAATCTCTTAACATTTTATCCAAATTGTAAAGAGATTTTGAAATATAGACTATAAGTGAATTTCAAGGGCATACTATTGCAAGGAATTAAATAAAGATTACATTTTTTAATATATTATGCTCTTATTTTTATTTGTGTTATCATAGGTTTAAGGCAAAAAAAAAAATACTTCTTTACAATTTGGATAAAATGTTAAGATTATAAAATGTAATGTTCCCCCAATAATAACAATAGTTTAAGACTATAAAATAAAGTTTTGATAACTTTTATTAATTTGGTCTTGGCCTATTCCTATATATCGCAAAGTTATTTGCGGTGCTGGATGATTGAATATCTTTTGCAGGATAGCAACATCTTTGTTTTTCTTGTAATGATGATATCCGAAAGTTTTTCTCATAGTATAAGTTTCGACACGTTCTTCAAGACCTGCTTTTTTGCAGGCATCGTTGATTATGTAATAAGCAGCAACTCTTTCTAATCTATTTTCAAAGATAGTTGTAAATAGTGGCTCATCAGACCTTTTACCTTTTGTGTATTCTTGGAACATTGGTTTTAATTTAGAATTAATTGGGAACTTTTTAAACTTACCTGTTTTCTTTTCTATGATTTGGATATGGCTTTTGTTTCTAACATCTCCAACATTTAATTTTAAGATGTCAGATATTCTCAATCCACAATTTGTACCTATTGTAAAAAGCAACAAATTTCTATCAGATTGCTCTTTTAATACTTCTTCCACTTTTCTAAAATCATTAATACTTCTAATTGGTTCAACTGTTGTCATAATTTTCTCCTTTCTATCTTTTTTTAATTTTTTAAATTGGTAAAACCTTTGATATAATTCAATTTTAGAGTTATAAAATAGGGCAAGAATGACAAAATTTTGCAATCTTCAACGTTTTTGTCATTCTTCAAAATAGGTTATTTTTCCAAATAATTTTGAGTTAAAAAGAGTATTTCTTCCAAGTCGTTTTTATCTGCCCACCATTGAATCGTTTGGGATTTTCCTAATCCGTGTTCTCCATAAACAAGTGCTAATTTTGGAATATTTGGTGGGAGTTTTTGAAGTTCTTCCATTAAGGTAATAAATCTTTTAACATTTTTTGTTTTTACAAATACTTTTTTCATAATTTAATCTCCATACATATTTATATATTCATCACTTCTAATGTATTTGGTTAACCAACTTCTATCGACTGGATTAGTGCAACCATTTGCCATAAGCCACTCATATTTTTCGTAATCATTATTAAAAAATGGCTTGTTCATTTGCAGTTCTTGAGGTGTCTGCTTGGTTGCTCGCATTAAACGGCGTTTCGAGTCTTGCTCAACGCAAGCCTCTTCAGCCTCTGCTCGCAATCCGCTTTTCTTGCGTTCACGTTTTGGTTTTTCTATAACAGGTATAAGCTCAATTATTGGTTCTTCATTTATATCTGATATTTCTAAAACCTCAGCTTTTTCAGTTGGGAAGTATTTCAAGAATTCTTTTTTAGCTTTATTTAACTGTCTTCTTTGTTTCTGAATTTTTTGTTTAAATTCTTCAGTATCTTTTACTGTTCCAAGATGATATGCCATAGGATGTACTTTGGTTTCTTGTTTTGCTATGCATAAAAATTCGCCCTTTAATGAGTAAACATACACTTTGGATAAATCAAAAAGGGAATATCTAATATATACCTGTTCCCTAAGGTTAAATAATAATTCGTTTCTGTAATGTAAACCTAAAAAAGTTATTCCATTTCTAGTTACTGTTCTTGGTTCGGTTTTCGTCATTAAATCATTCAAAATATTTTTATCTATTTCTTGTTTTTGAACAGTATCCAACATCTCTTGAATAATTTTTGAACGGTCATTAGGACAGGGTTTTAAATTATGATATTGTATCCAACAATCAATAAATTTTATTGTTTCTTGTACAGTTGGGACTTTATTCACTGTTAGAGCTTTATGCATTTCTCTATGTAATTTTTCTTCACGTTTTAACCACGCAGGTTTATTTTCAATACTTGTTCCAATATATGAAAACATCATATTTTCAAATTCTTCTTGAAATTCAATGAAGAATCTTTCAATAACTTTTGCTCTAGCGTTATATGGTTTAGCAAATACTGATTTGACCGTAATTATTCTTTTTGTAATTCTCAGCAAATCTTCTGAATGTAAGATTACAAGGATTATTTTCATAACCTGTTTTTTCTAAAATATGTTTTGTTAAACTAATAGCTTTTCCTGTGCAAAATTTATTCGGATGGAGTAAGAATTTTAAAAATACTTGTTTCATTTTATTGTTTAAAAATGAATTGTATTCATTTTGTTGAGTGTATTTGTAATTAGGTACTAAGGCTTTAAAAGTTCCATAATCTTCATAGGTTTTAACCCAACGGTGTAATGTTCCTATTGATATTGTTCCAATAAACTTAAATACTTGAGGAAGCAATAAACCAGAATTATATATTTCTAAAAAAGTATCATCAGCTTCTTTCTTTGTTTTATACTTACCTCTAAAATTTAAAAGTGCTGTAACAACATCAACTCTTGCAAGAGCTGTTAATTTTGCATTTTCTGTGATAAAGTTACTTCTTTGTGTTACACCATATTTTTTTTTCATCATATGGAATAAGTGCTGTGCATCTTGTTTCCTCATCTTCAAGTTTTTCTTGAACTTCTGATTCTAAACTTGAATACAAAATTTTATAGGATTTACCACCTGCGACAGTAATCTCACGAGCAATATATTTTCCTTTTTGTATTGCTATTCTTAATGCACGAGTGCTTTTTAATCCTTTAGCTTTTGCTACTGTATTTAAATCTACATATATATTATTATCCATGACCAACACATTACATTGCAAGTTAAAAAATTGGAACATCACTTCCGACTTTTTTTGCCCAAATTTCCCCCTAAAAATCAAATTGGACTTTACCAAAAATCGCATACTATATCAAAATCGCATGCTACTCACTAAATTATATTTTAAATGGTGGGGGCGATACCTTGTGTGGGTTCTACAAAATTCACAATCATCGCAAAATAAAAACGGGTCTAACATTTGTTAGCCCGTATTTATTAGGAGAAGGTGGGATTGTCTTGCTCGTTCGCGTTTAACGTGTCTACGGACTTTCTTTTCACAAGCAGAGCTTGTTCCAAAGAAAGTTCCTCCGCACTCAGCTCACTCGCGCTCGAACCTAAGACCAAGCTATTGCTTGGTAGTTCTCATCCCACCCACTAAAAAAGCCACCGTAAAAGGTGGCTTTAAATGGAGGAGGAGGTGGGATTCGAACCCACGGAACGCGTGAACGTTCGACAGTTTTCAAGACTGCTCCAATCAACCGCTCTGGCACTCCTCCATACAGTTGTATCGGATGTATCTCAATTGTATAAAATAAATTTCTTTTGTCAAGAGAGTTGTTACCAACTTTTTATTGTGCTCGAAGCTTATTTACAAAATTCTTTAATCGTTCAAGAGCTATTTTTAAATTGTCCATTGAATATGCATAAGATATTCTTAAATAGCCCTCACCGCTTTTACCAAAAGCTGTTCCGGGAACTGCTGCAACCTTTTCTTCTTCAAGAAATTTAGTCGCAAATTCTTCACTTGTCATGCCAAATTCCTTTATACAAGGAAAAACATAGAATGCTCCATAAGGTTCGAAACATTCAAGTCCCATTTCTTTAAATTCATGAAGTAAAAATCTTCTTCTTTGATTGTAGGCACGACGCATAAGTTCAACATCTTCATCACCGTTTTTGATAGCCTCAACTGCCGCATACTGGCTTGTTGTAGGAGCACACATGATTGCAAACTGATGAATTTTTGTCATCTGCTTTATCAAAGGCTCAGGAGCGCATGCATAACCCAAGCGCCAGCCTGTCATCGCATAAGATTTAGAAAATCCGTTAATTAAAAGGGTTCTCTCCTGCATTCCTTCAATACTTGCAATAGAAACATGCTTACCTTTATATGTAAGTTCGCTGTATATTTCATCTGACATGACTAGAATATCTTTTTCTTTTATGATTTTTGCAATCGCTTCCAAATCATTCTTTTCCATTATCGCACCTGTCGGATTGTTCGGATAAGGAAGAATTAAAACTTTTGTTTTATCTGTTATTGCAGATTCAAGTTCTTGGGGTGTCAAGCGAAAATCATTTTCGGCTTTCAAATCAATTATCACAGGCTTTGCACCTGCCAAAACCGCGCAGGGCACATAAGAAACATAAGAGGGCTGAGGAATAATAACTTCATCACCCGGATTTATAATTGCACGAAGCCCAATATCAATAGCTTCAGAGCCGCCAACTGTTACAAGAATTTCATGCATAGGATTATAAGTAATATTTTGGGTACGTTTTAAATAATTACCAATTTCGCATCGCAATTCTTTCAAACCTGCATTCGAAGTATAGAATGTTTTTCCTTTTTCAAGCGCATAAATCCCCTCATCTCTGATATGCCAGGGTGTATCAAAATCAGGTTCGCCGACACCTAAGGATATTGCATCTTTCATTTCACTTACAATATCAAAAAACTTTCTTATGCCTGAAGGTTCAATGCTTTCAACTATTTTTGAAAGAGAATATTTCATGGTGTAATAATTTCCCTTTCTTCTTCATCGTTCGCTTTGTTTAGAACAGTTCCGTGATCTTTGTACTTTTTAAGAACAAAATGCGTTGCCGTGCTTAAAACTCTATCAAGAGTAGATAATTTATCGGAAACAAAGTTTGAAATTTCTTTCAATGATTTTTCTTCAATTGTCACTAGCAAATCATACCCGCCGGATATCAGATATACAGATTTTACTTCCGGATAGTTGTAAATTCTTTCCGCAATTCTGTCAAAACCTTGACCACGTTGTGGAGTAACTTTAACTTCTATAAGCGCAGTGACTTTTTCAATATTTGTCTTTTCCCAGTTTATAAGCGTATGATAACCGCCGATAATACCGTCTTTTTCAAGGCGGCAAATCTCATTTGCCACATCAATCTCTTCTTTGTCTAGCATTACCGCAAGCTCTTTTAAATCAATCCTGCTGTTTTTTTCTATAATAGATAGTAATTCTTCTCTCATATTTTCTCCTATACAAATAATTTTACCGCAAAAAAAAGCTATGTACATTGAGTGCATAGCTGTTGATTAGGGATATGTGTATCTTAGTTCTCTAAGGAGTATGGATATATATTAGCAAACGAAATTTGAAATGAAATCGTAAAAACGTATGATGTTTTTTATATAAAATAATTTTTGTAAAATAATGTAAACATTGAAGAGAAAAACTAGCATAAACCTTTTTTTTTCAACTTATAATATCCAACAGGAAAAGAAGTAAGGAAAACACATGCGTCTACAAGCAATAACACCAGTTTCTGCAAGAAGAAATCAAAACATATATCAAACAAATAAAAATAACAGACAAAATATACATTTTGGTGTTGGAGAAGATTACGGTCCTGATTTGAATGACCCGGAAAACCCGAACAAGGATAAACCCGGCTTCAAAAAAGGTCTTACAGGGATTTTAACAGTTTTGACTTTCCCCGTATCAGTACCTGCAATGATTGCTTACGAACATTATAAAGACAAAAATAAAGATAAAAAGAAATCTAATATTAATCCTGATAATATAGAAGATTAGTTTATGTTATAATAACATTATGTTTGATAGTTTAAGCGAGAAATTACAGAGTATAATCAGTAAAACACGCGGAAAAGAGCTTACTCAGGACAATATGCAGGAGGCTTTGCGTGAAATCCGCCGTGCTCTTTTGGAAGCCGATGTAAATTTGCGTGTTGTAAAAGCTTTTATTTCATCAGTTAAAGATAAGGCTGAGGGCGAAAAAGTTCTTGAAGGGGTTGATCCGTCACAGCAGTTAATCAAAATTGTGCATGACGAACTTGTTAACCTTTTGGGAAAAGAGCAAAACCCGCTTGATTTTTCAGGCAGCCCTAACATGATAATGATGCTCGGGCTTCAAGGTTCGGGTAAAACCACATCTTCTGCAAAACTTGCAGTTAAGCTGAAAAAAGAAGGAAGAAAACCGCTTCTTGTGGCATGCGATGTTTACCGTCCTGCTGCGATTTCTCAATTGCAAACTTTAGGTAAAGAAATTGAAACAGAAGTTTTCACAATTCCCGATTCAAAAGATGTTCAATCAATAGTTCGCGGAGCAATTGATTATGCCAATGACAACGGGTTTAATACGCTGATTTTAGACACGGCAGGAAGATTACAGATTGATACCGACATGATGGCAGAATTACTGCTAATCGACAGGATTTTCCACCCGACAGAAAAACTACTTGTAATCGATGCAATGACAGGTCAGGAAGCCGTTAATGTTGCGGAAAACTTTGATGCCCAGCTCGGTCTTACAGGCCTTGTGCTGACAAAACTTGACGGTGACAGCAGAGGAGGTTCTGCTCTGAGCGTTTCTTACTGCACAGGAAAACCGATTAAATTGACAGGTACGGGCGAAAAATTAAACGCGCTTGAAGATTTTTACCCTGAACGTATGGCAACCCGCATTTTGGGAATGGGTGACATTGTTTCACTTGTTGAGCGCGCGCAGGAAGTTTTTGATGAAAAACAGGCGCTTGAGCTTGAAGAAAAAATGAGTAAGAACAATTTTTCTTACGATGACTTTTTGAAGATGCAAAAGCAGATGAAAATGTTCGGTTCAATGGACCAGCTTTTGGGAATGCTTCCGGGGATGAACATCAGCAAAAACGACCGCGAAAAAATTTCTCACGAGGGTGACAAACAGTTTAAGAAAATGGAAGTATTCATTTCCAGCATGACACCTCAGGAGCGTTCGAACCCCGAATTAATCAACACCAGCCGTAAAAAACGTATTGCAAAAGGCTGCGGCATGGACTTGGCGGAAATTAATTCATTTATAAAACAGTTTGAACAAATGAGAACAATGATGAAAGGCATGCACGACATGAAAAACATGTTCGGCAAAATGGGTGGTATGCCTAATATGAATGCTTTAGGCGGAAAAATGGGTAAACACGCATTAAACAAAGCCATGAAAATGATGCGGAAATTTAAATGAAGCCTGGCAACTTAATCCGCTATTCAGGTTATGCATACCTTTAAACAGTTAAATTCAATATTTTCGATTTTAAATTATTAACTTGATATATTTTCATCAAATACACTGAAAAATTCGGCTAATGTTATATCCATAGCATTACACATTGCATTAATTGTAGATATTTTAATACTGTTATTGCCTTTTTCAGCATAACTTACACAACTCTTAGACAAATTAGCGGTCCATGCAAGCTTTTCTGCAGTTAAATTTTTAGATTTTCTAACAGCTTTTATTCTTTTTGCAACTAGTTCGTTTATGTTCATTTTATCGATACCAATTAAGTAATATTGACATAATAGTATTAATTTAGTAAATTTGAATTCATTATTTTGGAACTTATGAGCTATGCTATATGATTAAATCTCAAACTTGAATATTTCACTTAACGATACATTTAATGCAGATGCAATACTATAAAGACAATAAATAGACGGACTTTTACGCCCCTGCTCTATCCCGCCAATATACGACCTGTCGGAACTTATTAATTCAGCGAGTTTTTCTTGAGTAATATTCTTAGAAATTCTAATTTCTTGAATATTTCTACCCAAGTTTTTAAGTAATTTCGTTTTTATGCGAACTCTTGTTTTCATACATTCATTATCTTCGTGTTACTATTTGTAGTACAGTTACTAATTACAAATATGATTATTATATTACTTTATTTTCGATATCAACTAACATTTTATTAATATCAATATTTAAACATTTTGCAATTTTATAAAGGTTATAAAAAGATACAGATTTTTCCCCTCTTTCAAGAGTGCCAATTAATGACAAACCGCATTCTGAATTAGATGCCAGTTCTTCCTGCGATAATCCCTCTCTCAAACGCTCCATCTTAATATATAAACCTAAATTTTTCATAAATATATTTTTCTGCATTTGTTAATTATAAGTTATTGACTTTTATATTTCCAGTTGTTATAGTATATTTAAAATTGCTAAAGCAACTAATTATTTACTTTTGCATTGAGAAGGAGAGATAACATGACAAATGAACAATTATGCAAAACTTTTGGCAAACGTATCAGAGAAATAAGAAAGTTTTTGGAGATGACACAAAAAGAACTTGCAAAATACGCGAAAATAAGTGTATCTACAATAAATAGAATTGAACAGGGGAAATATGAACCTTCAATTCAAGCCATAATAAAAATTAATAGTGTTTTTGGTATAGAGGCTAATGATTTATTTTATTTTGATAGACAAATCGGAAAAGATATACTTAAAAAAACATATATTATATTTAAAAAGTAAATATAGCAAAACTGAATGGAATAATTTTATCCATCTGACAAGGTGTCTGATAAAATTATCAGAGATGACAGATTAAAACTTTTTCAGCTTAGCGTAAGCTGCATCCATTGCCTTTATGCCCTGTTTGCCAAAGTCGATTGTGTACATCATGCTCTCGCCGATTTGAGTTACCTCTTTAATATGCCCGATGCCGAGTTTGTCATGGAAAACTCTTTCACCCTCATTAAAGACGTATTCCACAGGCTGAGCTGATTCAAGTTTTTTCATACGCTCTGCTTCCGCTTCCTGCATTGCACGCTCTTTTTGGCGCTTTTCTTCAAGCATACGCTTAATAGCGTTATCTTTGAAAAATTCTTTTACCTTTTCTTCATCGCGCTCTTTATTAACTTTTGATTTTACAAGAATTGTTCGCGACGGAGTTCTCTGCGGCTGCATCGGTTTGCCTGTTGCAAGTCCTTTTGTCGGTGCAACAAATCCTTTGCCGAAACCTGATGAAGGTCTTATATAGCCGTTGCTGTCAGCTTGCGCCGCAGAATATGAAAAATCAGATTTTCCGCTACGAGCTTTTGAGACAGCATTTCTAAATGTTGATGAATCTGACGAACTGCCTTCAAATGTTGCTGAATTCAACAGCTGACGAGGGATTTCATCAATAAATCTTGATGGGTTGTAATATTTATATTCACCCCACATCTGACGGCGTTTTGCAGATGTCAGGTAAAGCTTTTCCTCCGCACGTGTAACCCCAACATACATAAGACGGCGTTCTTCTTCCATTTCTGACGGGTTATTAAACGTTCTCTGATGCGGGAATACACCTTCATCACAGCCTGCAAGAAATACTATAGGAAATTCCAAACCTTTTGCTGAGTGAAGTGTCATCAAAGTTACGTTATTGGTAATATTTTCCACCGCATCTGTATCAGAAACAAGTGCTACCTGTTGTAAAAATTCTCCAAGGACATTGTCCTGTTCTTCAGGAACAAATTCACCGGCAACGTTTACCAATTCCTGCAAGTTTTCTATATCTGCTTCACTTTCAGGTGTGTTTTGAGCCTGAAGTTCTGCAAGGTAGCCTGTTTTTTCGATTACAAGGGTTACAAACTCTTGTAAATTATAGCTTTTTTGCGCATCTTTAAATTTCAAAACAAGCTCGGAAAAATCTTTCAGCTTTGAACGGGTTCTCGGCGGAATTTCAATTGCTTCTTCGATACGCTGGCAGGCTGCAAAAAGGCTTATGTCTTCTTTATCAGCAAAATCAGCAAGGTTTTTAATTGTAGTATCACCGATTGCACGTTTAGGCACATTTACAATTCTGCGGAAACTTTGAGAATCATCTGTGTTATATATTAATCTTAAGTACGCAATAATATCTTTTATTTCTTTACGGTCGTAGAATTTCAAACCGCCGTAAATTTTGTACGGAATACCCGCTGCCATGCAGGCTTCTTCCAGCGCACGTGACTGTGAGTTTGTACGGTAAAGGATTGCGTAGCGGTTGTAATCACCACCGCTGTCCTGTTTAATTCTGCTGGCAATATAGTTTGCCTCATCCGCTTCATCCTGCGCTTCAAAGTAATCAATCAATTCACCGTCGCCTTTTTGTGAATAAAGAACCTTGTCAACACGCTCTGTATTGTTCTCAATAATTGCGTTTGCAACATTCAGAATGTTTGCGGTCGAACGGTAATTCTGTTCAAGTTTGATTAATTTTGTTTTCTTAAAATCCTGCTGGAAGTTAAGGATAATAGTATAATCCGCACCACGCCAGCTATAAATGGATTGGTCGACATCACCTACAACGCAAAGCGAACGCTCATCAGGAATTTCGGCATCAAGGTTAGTGTAAAGCATATTAATAAGTTTATACTGAGCCATGTTTGTATCCTGGAACTCGTCAACAAGAATATGCTGAAATCTGTCATAGTACTGCTGTCTGACTTCTTTACACTGTTCAAGAAGTTTTACGGTAAGCATAAGCATATCGTCAAAATCAATTGCGTTATTATTGTTCAAAGAATTTTCGTATTCCTCATAGATTGAGGCAATCTTTTGAGTTTTAAAATCTCTGGCAAATGTAGCATAGGTATATGAATCCTGCATTTTGTTCTTAGCATTTGAAATAATAGATTTAACAAGTTTTGGCTGATAAAGCTTATCATCGAGATTTAATTTCTTGATTGCCTGCTTGATTACTGCAACAGAATCAGATTCATCATAAATAGTAAAATTTTTATCCAGTCGTTTGCCTGATTGGAAGCTGTAATTTTCGATGTTTTCGCGTAAAATTCTTCCGCATATACCGTGAAAAGTTCCAACCCACATATATTTAACAACATTTTCGCCCAGAATATTGCCCAAACGCTCTTTCATCTCTTTTGCAGCTTTGTTGGTAAATGTGACAGCTAGAATATTGCGTGGTCTTATGCATTTTTCCTTTATTAAGTAAGCAATCCTTGAGGTAAGTAATTTTGTTTTTCCGCTGCCTGCGCCTGCCAACACCAGCAACGGACCTTGAATTGTTTGAACTGCTTCTCTCTGCTCATTGTTAAGATTATCCAGTATATTTTCCATATCCCCTATTCCCAAAATCAATTTTTTGTGATATAATCAGCATAAACTAAAAATGTACAGATTGCAATTAGAAAGTAGGAAAAATGGTGGAAACTGATATGACAAATATAGAGATGAATTCTGAAGATGATGCAAAAGAAAAACAAGGTTCAATTGTAGTACCTATCGATGATATGGATACAGTGTCGTCAGATTCACCTAGTACTGTTGATGAACTGGCTATGGAATTAGCAACTATTCAACAGTCCGCAAAAAGAATTGCAATTATCGGAAGCCGTAACCTGCCGATTACACACCAGCAAATGATTGAAACTTTAACTACCGCGCTTGTTATGCAAGGTAATACAATCATTACATCAGGCGGTTCTTCAGGTACTAACGCTGCTGCTATCAGAGGTGCTATGAAGGCTAATCCCGATAAATTAAAAGTTATTTTACCGCAAACAATAGGCCAGCAGCCTAGTGACGTTCAAAATCAGCTTATCGGGGTTCCTAATATTGTAGAACATCCTGACAGAGCTATGATGACACTTGCAGATGCATCAAGAGTCTGCAACAGAGAAATTATTGATGATTGTAACCAATTAATCTGTTTCTTGTCACATACAAGTAAAACTTTGCATAATGCAGTTCAATACGCTGAAGAAGGTCATAAAGTTATTACAGTATTTTACTTAGACTAATTGTTGTGTAAATAAATAGAAAGCAGCGGGAAGACCATTACTGTAATTGTTCTTTCCTGTCTTTGCTTTCAGATTGATGAATTTATGTCGGAAAATTTAAAAAAACTAACAGGTAAAAATAAAAATGACTACGAAGCCGTATCAAGTCATTTAATTAATGATAAAGACATTGAACTTTTTAAAGAACTTGTTGAAAGCGACGGTTATCTTTTTGATTTTGTAAAACAAAATGTTTCCGAAAGACTTGGAAAAGTTATAAATGAAAATAACTACAAAAATCTTTTGGAATTTTTAAAATATTATTCTCCGTCATATGAAGATGTAATTGTAACTTCGCTTGTCAAATATGCTGATGAAGACTTGACCGACGAAATGCTTAATAAGCTTGAAAACGGAACTGTTGAGGAAAAAGCATATGCTGCAAGATATTTTGCTTATATTCAGGACCCTCTGGCATTAGAAGCATTAAGGTCAAACTGCCATTCGGAAAATGAATTTTTGGCGGCAAACTGCGCTTCCACACTTGGCATAATGAATGATAAAGAAGCTTACAATGTTGCTATTACAGGTTTGAACAACGGAGATGATTTTGAAAAACTTTCTTCCGTTAAATTTTTAGCTGCATACGGTAACAAAGAAGCCGTGCCTGCAATTATAGAAACAATGAAAACTTCTGCAATGGCGGAAAATATTGCAGGAGAAATACCATATCTTGTAAGCCTTTTTGAATTGCTGGAAAACAGATATGAAGACGGACTTTTAACTTTGAATTATATAATTAACGGACTTGGAGAAATTTTGGATTTGTCTTTGGTTTTTGATTTTGAGTTGTTTGAAGTTTTGGAAAAATTAATCAATAACCACGAAGACAGCAAAGCTTCAATTGTTCTTCTGAATGCAAAAGATAAGTTTGATACACTTACCGAAAATGATGAATACCTTTTTGATGAAGACAAAGATACAAAAAATGAAATTCAGGATATTAAAAAGTTATTGAAAAATGTAAACAGAAAAGAACTTGAAGCACATGTTAATGAAGAATTAAACGAAAACAGTCCGTTCGTTTATACTGCACTTGATTTTGCAACAGACTTAATCTCTATTCGCGAGCTTTTAAAATCTAATAATCAGACAGTAATACTTAAAACGGCTGAGGTTCTGAAATCACTCGGCAACCTTGATGAAACCGCAAAGACAGTTGCGTTATTGAAAGTTACTGACATAAATATAAAATCTATTATTCGGGCATTATAACTTAATAAACCCCTCTTCAATTGCTTTTAGCAAACAAATAATTGTATTATCTGTTTCAAATTTTTCACAAAGCTTATTTACAGTATTTCTACATTTGCTATATGAAATATTTAGTTTTTTTGCAATATCTTTTCTATTATAGTTATTAGCCAATAAAAATAATATTTTATGTTCATCTTCTGTTAGCAATTCTTTATTCACATTTAACTCCTTTATTTAATGTTTTATTTAATATATTAGCTATTAGTATAAATTATAAAATTTTTTAATCAATTTTCTATTAGCCAATTGGGCTATTCATAGCATATTATGAAATATATTTTGATAAATATTCCACATATTGCTCTTTATGATTGGCTGTTTATCAAATAAACTTAATAAATGGAATATTTAGAACATTTTGCCAAAAACCTAAAATATTACAGACAAGAAAAAAAACTAACTCAGTCACAGTTAGCTGAACTGTTAAATGTCCATGTTTCAACAATTGCAAGAATTGAAACCGCTGAACATCAGGCATCGTATAAAAATATAGATAAAATAGTTAAAATCTTAAATGTTTCATACGAGCAATTTTTTAATTATTATGAACCTGATGAACTAAATGATACAAAGAAAGAATTAATCGAAAAAATAAATTTTTTAATGAAAAAAATGGATAGCGAAGATTTGCAACACTTTTTGGTAAATATGGAAAGCTATGTTTCTGCACAAATTGCTAAAAAAACTAACAAGTAAAGATTTTTAATTCTAATCTCCTGATAGGGCATCAATTATTGTAAAGATAATCTTTCTTTTATCAAAATCAATGCACTTAAATTTTTCGATAATTAAAGCTTGTAGCTCTTTATCTTCTATTTTTAATTCCTTTTCATCAAACAAAAATAGTTGATATGGTTTTATTTTTAAATGTTTTATCAAATCTTCAAAAGTAGAAGAATTAGGAAATGTATAACCGTTTTCAATCTTTGAAAGACTTGGAGGGGCTATATTAATCAAACCTGCAAGCTGCTCTTGAGTTAAGTGCTGCTTTTTTCGATAGAAAACAACATTCTTACCAACAATTTGTTTCACATTAATCATTATTAAATAATAAATAATTTTCTGTCATAAAACCATTAGCTTATATGAAACACATTAGATAATACATTAAATTATAAACCGATTTGTTATTCGCTGCCTCTTTTCCTAATTTATGGTATTATTAAATGAAAAAGATATACTAAGGAATACTATGGAATTCAAAGAAAAAACTCTAGATTCACAAATGATGTATGACGGGAGAATTATTAAAGTTTACAAGGATAATGTTGAACTTGCAGACGGCAAAAAATCTTTTAGAGAAGTTGTAAGACATTCCGGCGGGGTTGTTATTCTTGCCATAAAAGACTATGACAAAATCCTTTTGGTTAAACAATACAGATATCCTATCGGAGAAACAGTTCTTGAACTTCCTGCAGGAAAACTTGAAAAAGGCGAAGACCCTTTTGAAGCCGCAAAAAGAGAGCTGGAAGAAGAAACTGGATATTGTGCAAATAAATGGACTGATTTAGGATATATTAACACATCTCCGGGATTTTCCGATGAAAAATTATATCTGTATCTTGCACAAGACTTGGAATATACGCACTGTCATCCGGATGAGGGCGAAATTATTCAGGCCTTTGAATACAAATATGATGATGTTTTAAAAATGATTGATAACGGCGAGATTAATGATGCCAAAACCATTTGCGGTCTTATGCGCGCCAATATGAAAAGGATTATATGATGACACAAATAAAAATGGTAGCAACCGATATTGACGGAACAATTGTTAAATGGGATACAGGGTTTTCCGATAACGTAAAAAACTGCATTAAAAAGCTTTGCGCAAGCGGAGTTAAAGTAGTTCTTGTAACAGGAAGAATGCATTGCGCTACAACACATATAGTAAATGAACTCGGACTTACAACTCCTGTTGTTTCATATCAGGGCGGATTAATCAAAGATAGCAGCGGCACTACACTTTACCAAAAGAATTTGGATTCCGAAACAGCAAAAAAAATTATAAAATGGGCTGAAAAAAACAATGTTCACATAAACTTATACATTGACGATAAACTTTATGTAGAAAAAGATAATGACTTTGTTAAAAAATACACTGACGGAAAATTTGTATCCTACAATGTATGCCCGTTTAACAGCCTTAAAATCGAAAATGTTAACAAAATCCTTGCAATAGATTACAATGATGCGGATAGGGTTACAGGCTGGGTTGATGAACTTCAAAAAGCATTTCCCGAACTTTATATAGTAAAATCAACTCCTTATTTTTGTGAAATAGGAAGTTCAGATGCAAAAAAATCTCTCGGTGTTGAATTCCTTGCAAAACATTGGGGACTTAAAAAAGAAGAAATTTTGACCATTGGCGACCAAAACAATGATATAGAACTTTTAAAAGCAGGCGGAGTTGCAGTTGCAATGGGTAATGCCACTGATGAATTGAAAGCTTATGCAAATTACATTACAGATACCGTTGAAAATGATGGGTTTGTTAAAGCTGTTGAAAAATTTATTTTACATTAAAAAAGCTTCCTGATTTAATATTCAGGAAGCTTTTTATCATTTAAGACTGTGGAAGTGTAAATTTCTTACCGCATTTCAGGCAGTAAATTTGTGTTCCAGGCTCAATGTCATCGACATCGTCAAGACCTTTTATTTTTGTTTTACCGTTTTCATCCGTATCCAGTTTATATTTTGTTGAACAGTTAGGACAGCAGGCAAATTTATATCCCGAATTTTCAATTAATTTACCTTCAGGAGAGGTTTCAACCGGTTGTTTCTGTTCAGCTTGAGGCTTTTTTTCGCCGCAGTCACAACCTTTCTTTTCCATATATGCATCTACAAATTCAGCTAAAATATTTCCTGAACCACATCTTTTGAACGCATTGAAATACCCCAGACCATACCTTTATAGTCCATAACTTCATAGCCCTGAAAACTTTCTTTTTCTGTAACAAGAATTCTGCTTCCAACCTCAGGACGGGTTCCTGATAATAAATCCTCGCGATTAATCATTAATTTTTCTCCTATATTGCACTGTCATTAACATCTTTGTCTGCTTTTTCTTCAAGCTCCGCACCGCAAACCTTACAGCATTTTGACTCCATATGCTCAGAACGGAAAGATTCGCCACACTGAGGACATATATAAAATTTGCGTGATTTTACTGATTTTTTATAAGACCATATACAAGCCCAAACGAAACCTATTAAAAGCAGAATATTCAACAAAATATTGTTGTAAACAAACATTAAAGCTTTTTCAAATAACATACCAACTCCTTTCAGGTTGAAAATATCATACCTTTGATTATTTGGCATCATTTATAAACACTACTTTTGTGTAATAATATAAACAGGTAAAAATAAAGGATTTATCATGTATAGAATTGGACTTGGCTATGATATTCATAAACTTACACAAGGCAGAGATTTAATTATCGGCGGTGTAAAAATCACTCATGAAAAAGGGCTTTTGGGGCATTCAGATGCTGACGTTCTTGTTCATGCAATTATTGATGCCATGCTCGGTGCTCTTGCAATGGCGGATATCGGAACACTTTTCCCTGACACGGATCCTTTTTATAAAGGAGCTGACAGTATTGTTTTGCTAAAAAAAGTTTATGAAATGATTAAAGAAAAAGACTACGAAATTCAAAATATAGACAGCAACATAATTGCTCAGCGCCCTAAAATGATGCCATACATCCCTAAAATGCGCGAAGCACTTGCTAAAGTTTTAGAAATTGATTTAGACCAAATTTCAATAAAAGCAAAAACAAACGAAAAAATGGATGCTGTCGGGCAGGAACTTGCTATTGAGGCACAGGCATCAGTACTTTTAAAAAGGATATAAATGAACGTTAAGGAAAAAATTTTAGATATTGCCGAAAAAGATTACAAACAATTTTCCGCATCACTTATTCCAAATATTGATAACGTTTTAGGTGTAAGAATTCCTGCACTCAGACAGCTTGCAAAAGAGGTTTATAAAGAAAGCGGAATTGAATACCTGAGCTGCGATGACACTGAATATATGGAAGAAGTCATGCTTCAGGGAATGATTATCGGATTTATAAAAGATTCACCCGATAAAATTCTTGAACATGTTGAAAAATTTATCCCGAAAATAAATAATTGGGCTGTATGCGATATTTTCTGCGGCGGATTAAAATTTACAAAGAAAAACAAAGAACTTGTATGGAATTTTATTCAAAAATATCTGAAATCGGACAAGGAATACTACAAACGATTTGGGCTTGTCATGATTTTGAGCTACTTTATTGATGACAAATACATTGATAAAGTATTAGAAATTCTTGACAATTTCTCTCACGAAGGCTATTATGCTAGAATGGGTGCTGCATGGGCTCTTTCAATATGTTATGTAAAACAGCCAGAAAAAACATTTAATTATTTGAAAAAGTCAAAACTTGACAATTGGACATACAACAAAGGCATACAAAAAACTTGCGAATCTTTTAGAGTAGATAAAAGCACAAAAGAAGTTTTAAAATCACTTAAAAGGAAATAAATGGATATTAATACCGAAAAAAAATTGGCAGCAGGATTATCAATAACCTCCAACGCGCTGATTATTATTTTAAAGTTTATTGCAGGTGTAATTTCAGGCAGTATAAGTATTATTTCAGAAGCAATTCATTCATTAAGCGACTTTTTGGCTTCAGTATTAACCTTTTTCGCAGTAATGCGTTCATCTGACCCTGCCGATAAAGAACACCCGTTCGGACATGGAAAATATGAAGATATGTCAGGTTTTATTGAAGGCGGATTAATTATTGCTGCTGCTTTTTATATTATTTACGAAGCTTTAAAAAAAATGTTTTTCGGTAACGGCTTTGAAGTAGATGCTTCCTTAGGTATCGGTGTAATGCTTTTTGCCGTTATTGCAAATATTTTAGTAAGTTCATATCTTTTCCATGTAGCAAAAAAATCAAATTCTATTTCACTTTTTGCAGACGGTGAACATTTAAGAACAGACGTTTACTCATCTCTTGGCGTAATGCTCGGTTTAATATTAATTAAAATTACCGGAATCAATATTCTTGATCCGATAATTGCAATTTTAGTAGCTTTATTTATCCTTAAAACAGGATTCTCAATATCAAAAGAAACATTATACAACCTTCTTGACGGTTCTTTGCCGTCAGAAGATTTAACAGAAATTGAAGAAATCATAAATAATTACAAAACCTGTTTAGGTTTCAGCAGTGTAAAGGGCAGACGTTCAGGTCCCGGTAAAGATATAGAAATTACTTTACTTTTCCCAAAAGACATGACAATTGAAAAATGCCACAGTATTTGCGATGAAATAGAAGATTTAATCCGAAATAAACTGGGGTCCTGCACAATAATTATCCATGCAGAACCCGAAAATTGCCCCAAATGCATTCGAAAATGCAAATTGAAAAACATTTAATTACAAATTGTAAATTTATACTTTTAAAAAATATATTTTTTGCGTATGCTTGGCGTGTGTGTGAAAAAGGAGAACAAACATGCCAAAATTTAATTTAATGTCTTATATCATGCCTCCTGAAGATAAGATGTTTTTTACATTTTTTCAGGACAGCGCAGAAATCTGTAAAGAATCTGCCAAACTCTATAACGAGGTTTTACAAACGAAATTAACCGATGAAAAGAAAGAAAAAGCTCTGAAGTACAGGAAAAAAGGGAAACTTTCCTATAAACTGGTTTTAAAGCAGCTGAACAAAAGCTTTATAACACCTATAGAAAGGGAAGACATTCAGTATATTGCAGTACAATTAAATAAAATTAATAAAAAAATCGTCAAAGCTTGTTTAAATTTAGAAGTGTATCATTTAACAGAGTACACCGAAGAAATGAAAGAACAAGCTTTAACTTTAGTTAATGCAACAGAACAGCTGGGTGAGATAATTAAGAAGTTTAAAAAAGTCAGTGATGTAGATGATATTACAAAATCAAACATTGCTATGAAAGAACTTGAAACTCACGGGGATGAAATTCACTTGAAAGCTATGAGTGAATTATTTTCAGGTAAATTTGATACTCTTGATGTTATCAAATTAAGAGATATGTATAAAGAAATTGAAAACGCTCTTGATGCCTGCTTCAATGTATCAGATACAATTTTGAGTGTAGTATTAAAAGGAGCGTAACGCCCTAAATAGGAAAAGATTTATGACAATTACAATATTACTTTTAATAGCTGTTATTATAGTTGCACTTGCTTTTGAATTTATAAACGGATTTCACGATTGTGCAAACGCCATTGCAACAGTAGTTTCAACAAAAGTTCTTTCGCCTAAACAGGCGGTTTTATTCGGAGCAAGCCTTGAATTTGTCGGAGCATTAACAGGAACACACGTTGCAAAAACAATAGGTTCAGGAATAGTTAATTCTGAAATGATTACACTTACGGTTATTTTCTGCGCTTTACTTGCAGCAGTCTTGTGGAACTTATTCACATGGTGGCTCGGACTTCCCTCAAGTTCTTCACACGCACTTATCGGAGGACTTTTAGGAGCTACGATTGTTAAAGCAGGTGTTGATGCGGTTCATGTCACAACACTTCTTGATAAAGTTATTATCCCGATGTTTACATCACCTGTATTGGGGTTCTGTGTAGGATTTACACTTATGCTTGTAATAGCTTGGATTATAATCATTCTAAGAGAAAACCCGCAGACAGTAAATAAACAGTTTAGAAAATTACAGCTTGTATCATCGGGCTTGATGGCGCTAAGTCATGGCTCAAACGATGCGCAAAAAACAATGGGGATAATCACACTCGCACTTTTGGCAGGAGGAGTTCTTCATAAAAGTCCGACAGGCGAATTTGAAATTCCTATTTATGTAATTATTGCCTGTGCACTTACTATGGCAGCTGGAACTATGAACGGAGGCTGGAAAATTATCAAAACAATGGGACACAAGATTATTAAATTAAAACCCATTCACGGGTTTGCTGCCGAAACTTCCGCTGCCGGATTAATTTTGATTGCATCTCATTTTGGTATTCCATTGAGCACAACTCACGTAATTTCAACGGCAATTATGGGCGTAGGCTCTACATTCCACGCACACGCCGTAAAATGGAGAGTTGTAGGAAATATAGTTATAGCGTGGGTTGTAACAATTCCTGCGTGTATGATTTTATCATCTATAATTTATTATCTGATTTATAAAATAGTTTAATCTTATTTATTTTTTAAACTAAAAGGAGTTTCGTATTTAAGCGGAACTTTTTTTAATGATTCCAGTGTGTGCATCAGTTTATCCCTGAACTTTTTGTTATTGACATTTTTTGGAGACTTAATCATTGCCCATAGCTGACCGCCGTCAATCTTTTTATCTTTAAGTCCGCTTAAATCTTTTAACATATCAAGATAAGCTTCTGCATAAACAAGTTGTTTTTCACGAGGAAGTTTCAAATATTTTTCCATTGTCATATTCTTGTCAACAGAAGAATTTTCCCCATATTTTTTAATAGAATATTTTATAGAGTTACTCAATGATGAATTTGTCATTTGGATTAAGCCTTTATATTTACCGTCTGCTGATACAAGATTTGGTTTAAACTGAGACTCGCCGAATATCAATGCTGCCAAATCTTCCGGATCACATTTCAGACGCTTTGACATTGCCTCTAATTCATCAAAAAATTCCTGTGAAAGTCCGCTTTGCTTTGGAACATTTGTCCACTTCTCATGCAGCTCTTGAGCCCTGGTCGGTTTTGGAGGCTCTTCAATCAGCGGTTTATTAAACATGAATAAACTTTCAAACTTCGGAATTTCATAATTTATTTCCGGTAATTTAATCTTAAAAGTGTCTTGTGGAAATATACCATTTATTTTATCATTCATAAGTTCTACCTGTATAACTAAATTATTATCGGAATAATGCCGCAAAATCTTTAGTAATTATTGCAAAATATTAAACTAATATATTTTTGTTTAATTTTTCCGCTGTTTCTATATCTTCTTTTGGTTCTTTACCCACTGTTGTAAGGTAATTCCCGATTAGAATTCCTTCTACACAAGTTTTTAAAGCTTTTTCCTGATTTGCTTCACTCAAACGCATTCTTCCTCCGCAAAAACGAAGAACGGATTTTGGATTGGCAATCTTAAATATTGCTAAAGTTCTTAAAACGTTTTCTTCATCTATTTTATCCAAATAATTTTCAAAAGGGGTTTCTGGAATTGGCATTAAGATATTTATAGGAATTGAATCAGGTTGAATTTCAGCAAGTTCAAGCGCCATTTCAACACGCTGCTCTATGCTTTCGCCCATACCCAAAATAACACCGCAGCATAATTCCATACCGTATTTTTTAACAAGCTTGCAAGTGTTATATCTGTCATCCCAGCTGTGAGTTGTACAAACTTCAGGATAATAAGATTTTGCAGTGTTAATATTATGGTGAAAACGCTTCAAACCACTTTGAGCAAGTCTTTTTGCCTGTTCTTCATTCAAAATACCAATTGAGGCACAGCTTTTTAAACCATCAATTTTGTTTATTTCTTCAATCATTTCAAGCATCTTATCAAAATCGCTCTCATCCGGAGTTTTACCTGAAGTTACGATTGCAAAACGTGATGCCTTATGAGATTTTGCTTCCAAAGCTGTTTTTCTTACCTCGTCAATTTCAACAAGAGGATAAGACTCAATATTTGTACAGTAATGTGAGCTTTGAGCACAATATTTACAATTCTGCGAACACTTTCCGTTACGCGCATTAATCAGAGAACAGAATTCTATATTATCAGTCAAATATTCTGATGAAATAGAAAGCAATTCATCCAAACCTAAATTATAAAGTCTTAAAAGTTCTTGTTTATCTTTTATATTATTCATAGCAATCCTCCCGGCTGCTATAAGTCTATAACGTCAATTGACTAAAGTCAAACGGTATGTTAAAATTAAGGTTGAGGAGCTGAATATGTATTGTCCAAATTGCGGTAAATCGATAAAAGAATATGATAATTTCTGCAGATATTGCGGAGTTAATCTTCGTGAAGAAGAAAAAGAAGAAATTCAAATTAAATCTTACTCTGATAATGAAATTATTAAAGATGAAGTTTGTCAGGTCAAAAAAGTTGATATACCGCAAGATAACGGTGACGAACTAGTTCTTTTTGATGTAAAAAAACATTGGATGTCACTGTTCTGGTCAGTATTTTTTACACCGGTATTCTTTTCTTATTTTTGGAATATTTTCTTAAATACTCACAGCGTTTTCAGCTGGATTGTTGTTTTAGGGCTGCTTGTTCCTGTTATATATCCGATTTTGCGATATACTTCCGATAAAATAATTATCACAACAAGATATGTACATATAAAGCTCGGTGTCTTAAATCCTGAAGAAATTGATATACCGCTTTCGAAAATTAATATTCTTGAAGTAAGCCAAAGTTCTATGGGAAGATTATTGAATTACGGTTCTGTATCTTTTAACTCAAATTCCGAAAGATTTGATTACGGTTACATTCAGGCACCGGAAGAGTTGCAGTACATAATTGATGATCCTGCTAGATTTGTTAAAGAAGCTTTAGAAGATAATGATTTTGAAGAAGAAGATGTAAAAGCAGAAGTTTAAATTTCTTTTAAAACTTCGTCAACATGACCTTTTACCTTAACTTTTGTCCAAGATTTTACAATTTCGCCGTCAGCATCAATTATGTATGTCGAACGGATTATTCCCATATATTTTTTGCCGTACATACTTTTTTCGCCCCAAGCACCGAAAAACTCAGACAATTTATGTTCGGTATCTGAAAGAAGTATAAAATTCAGACCATGATTTTCCTGAAATTTCTTATGGCTCTTTATACTATCAGGGCTTACACCTATTACTTTTGCGTGAGATGTAATTCTGTTCATGTTATCTCTAAAATCGCAAGCTTCCTGTGTACAGCCAGATGTATTGTCTTTAGGATAAAAATATAGTACAAACTTTTCACCTTTAAAATCGGAAAGTGAATATTCCTTTTCATTTCCTTGTTCATCTATGCCTTCAAGTTTCAAGTTTTCAATTTCTTTAATATTCATTTTCATACTCCGTTTATTCTTTAAAATGTAAAATTATCAGGATTTGAAGCCTCATTTACTCTTTCATCTCTGTTCAGAGCAAAAATTGCATTCATATCTTCATCTGATAACGAAAAATCAAAAATTTCAGCGTTTTCTATAATTCTTTCTCTGTGAACCGATTTGGGAATTACAATCAAACCGCGCTGAACTTCCCATCTCAATACTATTTGCGAAACTGTTTTATTATATTTTTTTGCAATATTAATCAGAATTTCATCATTAAATATCTTACCACGCGCAACAGGGCTCCAGCATTCCACAGCAATGCCTTTTTCCTGACAATATTTTACAAGAGGCTCTTGTGTAAGATAAGGGTGAACTTCAATCTGATTTACTGCCGGCAAAATCTCAGCTGATTTCAAAAGTTCTTCCATGTGCTGAGTATGGAAATTACTTACACCGATTGCTTTAAATACACCTTTTTTATAATATTCCTCCATTATTTTCCATGACTCAACAAATACATCCTTCACAGGCCAGTGAATTAAGTATAAGTCTATATAATCGGTTTTCAAATGCTCAAGACTTTTTTCAATACTTTCGCATTGCATATGTGCTCTCATATCATCATTCCAGAGCTTTGTTGTAATGAAGACATCTTTTCTTTCAAGACCGCTTTGTTTTATCCCCCTTGCAACATCTACTTCATTTCCGTAAAACGCTGCAGTGTCAATATGTTTGTAGCCGACTTCCAATGCGGTTCTGACTGCATTTTCAGTTTCAGAGCCGCTGTTATAAACACCCAAACCTACAACAGGAATTTCTATTCCGTTGTTTAAAGTTTTTGTTTCAATATAAACCATTTTTGCCTCTTTTTTAAATATGCTCAAACTTTAAATTGTTTCTGTATAAATTATCAATAAGCTTTGCAATATTTTCTTTTTCTTTGCTGTCAACAGTCTTGAAATCATTGTAAGATGATTTTGAAAATTTAGCAGGTTCAACAGGCTGATATTCTGTCATTTTATTATTTACCCAGCTTGTTATTTTGCCTGTTTCAGGATTAATTTTTTTAACGATACTTACTGTGCGTCCGTCACGCTTATAAATAGAAATTGTAATAATCTTACCTGTTTCTATATCGTATTCCTGAACAGAAGAAATTTTAGTTTCGTCTTTCAAATTATAGTTTGTAGTACGAATTTTTTTACCGCTGTTAGGATCAAACTCATCAACAGATTTGTATAAAACATAATTGATAGTACGCAGTTTAAACCCTGTTTTACGGTCAAACTCGTCAACAGATCTTATTTTTTTGTCATTAAAGTAATCATAGTGAGTTGTTTTAATCTTTGAACCTGTTGCGATATCAAATTCAATAATTTTATCAACAGATTTTCCGTTTTTACGATAAATAACTTCTTCCCTGGTGTCAGGTGTAAGATTTGAATATAAAAGTTTCAAATGTGAGTTTTCGAGAGTAATTTTTTGAGATTTATCTGGGAATGCTTCCTGAATAGCTGTTAATAATTTCATTGATTTTCTCCTACATATATAATACAAAATAAAATGCTTCTTGTCATATTATGTAAAGTATTATATATAATTTAGCACCACACTTTAAATTACCCGATAGGGGTAATTATTGAAAATTAACGCCTTTTTTCCAAAAGCTTAACAAAAGTCTTATAGTCAGTACCCCAGCTTGCCATAGAATTTAGAACGCCTGCGAGGCTATATCCCACATCAGTAAGAGTATATTCAACTTTAGGTGGAATCTGCGCATAAACTTTTCTTTCGACAAGTCCGTCATCTTCCATAACGCGTAAATTGTGAGTGAGCACCTTCTGCGAAATTCCGCTGCAGGACTTTTTCAATTCACCAAAGCGTTTTGTACCATTAAGTAAATCCCTTATGATAAGAACTTTCCATTTCTCTCCTATCAGGCTTAGAGTAACCTCAACAGGACATTTAGGCAAGTCTTTTACTTCCATTAAACCTCCAATAGTATCTTTTGGAAATCGTTTACCTGACTATCCTATCATAAAAATTTTAACTGTACAAATAAATATTAAGACAATTAGCGTACATAACAGGAATTAATATTGTCATCCCATTCTTTGTTATGCAGCAGACAATTTTCCTTATTGATTTCAATTAATTGACCGTCAATTTTAGTTTCAATCCCTTCTTTACATACACCAATATCTATACAAGTATCTACTTCAAAAGCGTAGTTCACAGCAGGTAATATGAATAAAAACTTTATAATTAATAATAATAAAACAAATCCCAAAAACTTTTTAAAGAATTTAATTTTAACAAACAACAACGACCATAATATGACAACTGCCCCTAAAGAAAGAATTAAAAAAGTTATTGTTTGAAAGGGATAATTTTTCATGGAAATTACAAGTATTAAACATCCAATGTATCCTAAAAAAATAGTAATACATACACAAATAAAAACATATACAAAATAAATTAATATAATAAATATCAATTTTAATTTTTCTAATATCTTTTCAGCTTGCAATAATTTACTTTTCCTTCCGTGTGCCAAATGCCGTTAAGCTCAATACAATAATCTTCGCTAATAGCTCTGTCTTTATATATATATCCCTCATCGCATTCACCGTCTTCAATACAATAGTCAGCATCTGCATCCAAATGACTTGCTGCTATAAAGCCTATACATAACATGATAAAGATGAAAATTGTAACCATCAATATTTTTTTTGCAGCACCCTGTGTCCAAATTGCCCAGTTCATATATATACATAACGCCGCAACTGAGAAAGATATTATAAACGCCAGTAAACCAAAATGTACAACAAGATATCCGATTAAAACTTTTAAAACTTTAAAAAAGAAATAATTAATAAATAATGTAACTACAATTTTAGTGAGAAAAATAACTATATCCATAATTGCTAAAAAATATTTTACTAATAAATCGGAAATATTCTTAAAATCCATATTCGAATTATAACAAACATCATATTTTTTTACAATACCTGAAAGGCTATTTTTTAAAACAAAATATCAGGAGCATCTTTTACTTTTTCAGAACAAGAACCTGCTTCTTTTGCTCTTTGCATACCATAAAGATCAGCATTTATATCTTGAACGCAATCCTGAAATATTTCCACTGCATTACGCTTCTGAAATACAACTTTTTTTACAAAATCCATAACTTCTTTCATAATACTGAATTGAAGCGCCCACCAAGCTTCCCATTTTCCAAGTTCAGCAGCTTCACAATTAGATTTTGCATGATAAAATTTATCCCTGTCACCGTCCCTGTTTTCAATCATCAGGCGCTTGTTTTCACGAAATAATTCATATGCTATTTTGCCTGCATCTATATGTTTTACAATGGCATAAATTACTGTGTCTAATTTAGCTTCAATTAAACTAAAGTCGATTTTGCCTGTTGAACCTCCCGATGCCATACAATCAGCTCCGCAAGCCTTTAGTTCTTCCTCTCTGGAGGCAAGTTCTTCTTTTAATGAATAATATTCTTCATAAATTGATTCGATTTCATAATAAATTGTTTCCATTTCATCTATATCGGAAAGTATATCTCCTTCCATTTTATCAACTTCATCAATTATTGATTGTATCTTCTCATGGCAGCCGCACTCATCGTCTATTACTGTTTCTATATAACACTTGCAATTCGGATGAGGTCTGTCGGGGATATCATCAATATTATCAAATTCTTTACCGTCCAAAGATTGGCATTTTTCACAAGCATTATCTGAGGCATGCCATACATAAACATTATTACTTATACCGCCTTTTAACGTAGTCATTACATTACCCCTTCAATTTCCATATCAAGATTAATCTTTTCTAATTTTCTTTCTGTATCTATTCGTTTGTTATTTTTGGTATTAAAAATTGCATTTGTAATTGCGGCTTTTTTAATACTTTTACATATAATTCTTACAGGCAGATACTTACACAAATTTGCAATACAGGCATAAGTTTTGGTCCCGAAATCACCATCTTCTTTAAGCTGATGAAACTCTTCAACAGATGAATCTTTTCTTTTCATATTTAAAATGTTCAAACCGTATTGAAAATCTTTAATTGCTTGTTCAGTGCCAACCCTTTGACTATGCTTTTTCAAAAAGTCCATAACCTGACGAATTTTAACTTCAATATTTATTTGAAATGAATCTTGAAAATTTGTCATAATTTTTTCCTAACATTTCTTTCTAACCTTGTTATTATGACAAATTAAGTTATGCCTCTCAAGTCCCCAAAAACGCCTGTATGAAAAGATATCAGCGAAAATGTTAATTTAATTTTAAAAAAATTTACCAACAACTTTTTGTTGTATAATTATTACTATGATAAGAATTCAAAGTACTTATAATAAATTCATTCAAAAAGAATCAGCTAAAGGCAATGTTAAAACTATAACACCGCAAGCAGCTTTAAGAATTGATATAGGAATATCCGAAGCATTTACAAAAGCATCTGAAAAAGCAAAAAGAAAACAAATAAATTCTGCAATAGCAATTGCTAAAAGAATTTTTAAAGTATTTAAAAATTATAAATAAAAAAAAGGACAGATTAATTTCTGTCCTTTTTATTACCAAGGGAGAGATTCGAACTCTCGACCTCACGGGTATGAGCCGTGCGCTCTCACCAACTGAGCTACCTTGCCATATA
>UNSJ01000028.1 GCA_900548405.1 Candidatus Gastranaerophilales bacterium
TGTTAGAGCGCCCCCCCCCATGCAATACAAAATTAAAAAATCTTTTCATTAAACTGCTCCTATATTTATTTTAACCTTATCTATTATAACATATTTTGATGGCTAATACAATATCGGCTTACTGAAATATTTTTTTGTTTATAATAAACTATATAAAGAAATTTTTATAAAGGCAAAAATTCAATGATAACAGATATGACGAAGGGAAACCCCTTAAAACACATTTTACTTTTCTCGGTTCCTTTGTTAATAGGAAACATATTTCAACAATTATATAATCTTGCTGATATAGTTATTGTCGGAAGGACATTGGGTGTCGAAGCATTAGCCGCTGTCGGCGCTGTATCGCCTTTATTTTTTCTTATAATGTTTGTGGTCGTGGGTTTAACCAACGGTTTTGCTGTTGTTACAGGTCAGAAATTCGGAGCTAAAGATTATGATGGCGTTAGACGCTCTGTTGTAGTTTCATTGATATTAGGAACTGTATTTACGTTATTATTTACAATTGCTGCAGCTGTATTGATGAAGCCTTTGCTTTTATGGATGAATGTTCCTTCAGAAATTTTTCATAATGCATATTGGTACATGGCAATTGTAAACATGGGATTAATCGTATGCTGCTATTACAACCTGCTTGCAAGCATTATACGTGCATTAGGCGATAGCAAAACTCCGCTTTATTTTTTAATATTTGCTTCTATTTTGAATATATTTCTTGCACTTTTATTTATTTTGAAATTCCACATGGGTGTTCCGGGTTCTGCAATCGCAGTTGTGCTTTCTCAGGCTGTTTCTGCGGTAATGTGTGTATGGTATGTAAAAAAGAAATTTCCTATTCTTCATTTAAAAAAGACTGATTGGATTTTTAAAAAGGAAAGCAGAAAAGAAGACATTGATTTTGCCGTTGAACATTTAAAGGTCGGAATTCCAATGGGGATTCAATTTTCCATATTAGGGCTTGGAATTTTGATTATTCAAAGTGTATGTAATACTTTCGGCCCTAACATTATAGCTGCATTTACGGCAGCATTAAGAATAGAACAAATTGCAACTTTGCCTATGATTTCTTTTGGTATTGCTCTGGCTGCTTATGTTGCACAAAACTACGGAGCAAAAAACTTTTCCAGAATAAGAGAAGGGGTATCAAAAACCTCTTTGATAAACATTGGTTTAAGCTTGTTTATGGCATTCATTATGCACATGTGGGGAAGTGATATTGTCAGAATATTTATAGGCGATGCAAACGATGAGATTATTAAAATTGCAAGAAGTTATCTTTTAATAAGTACAATGTTTTATTTCTTCTTAGGGCAAATCTTTATTTTCAGAAATGCCCTTCAGGGAATGGGACAGACACTTATACCGCTTACTGCATCTACCGCAGAACTTCTAGTACGTTCTTATGCGGCAGTTTATCTTGCAGTTAAATACAGTTATTTCGGAATATTTTATGCAGGTCCTATTGCTTGGGTAACTGCATCACTAGTTGTAGCAGCAGGTTATTTTTTACGTATCAAAAAAATAATGAAACGTGCATACGGGAAAATATAAATATTGCCTGCATATTTACTTGCAAGTGAATTATTTCTGTGTAAAAATCCTAGATAACGATTGGTCTTTTAAAAAATAAGGAGAAATATTATGTCAACATTTATTGAAGATGTTTATGCGCGTCAGATATTAGATTCACGCGGCAACCCGACTGTTGAAGTCGATGTAAAACTGACAAACGGAGTTATCGGTCGTGCAGCAGTTCCTTCAGGAGCTTCAACAGGTATATTTGAGGCTTTGGAACTTCGCGATGGCGACAAATCAAAATATATGGGAAAAAGCGTTCAAAAAGCAGTTGACAATATTAATAACATAATTGCTCCCGAACTTATTGGTGAAAAAGCTTCTCACCAAAAAGAAATTGATACGTTTATGATTGATATGGACGGGACAGAAAATAAGTCAAAACTTGGTGCCAATGCTATATTAGGCGTTTCTCTTGCAGTAGCAAAAGCAGCTTCAATGGCTTACGGAATGGCATTATACAGATACCTTGGCGGTATCAATGCTCTAACCTTGCCTGTTCCTATGATGAACATTATTAACGGCGGAGCTCACGCAGATAATAACATTGATTTTCAGGAATTTATGATTGCACCTGTCGGAGCAGAAAGCTTCCACCACGCTTTGCAAATGGGTTCTGAAGTATTTCATACACTGAAAAACGTTTTAAAAAATAAAGGAATGGCAACTTCGGTAGGAGATGAAGGCGGTTTTGCCCCGAATTTAGGTTCTAACGCAGAGGGAATTGAAGTAATCCTTGAGGCTATTGACAAAGCAGGATATAACACTGACCAGATTAAAATTTGTCTTGATGTTGCATCATCAGAATTCTACGAAAACGGAAGATACAACCTTAAAGGCGAAGGAAAATCATTTGACAACAGAGAAATGACAGATTTCCTGGATGAATGGGTTAAAAAATATCCTATTATTTCGATTGAAGACGGCATGGCAGAGCAGGATTGGGAAGGCTGGGAAATGCTGACCGAACGCTTGGGATGCCGCTGCCAGCTTGTAGGCGATGACTTGTTTGTAACTAATACAAGAAGACTTGCAGACGGTATAAAACGCCATGTAGCAAACTCTATTTTAATAAAAGTAAACCAAATAGGGACACTTTCAGAAACACTGGATGCAATTTCAATGGCTCATGCAGCAGGTTATACAACCATAATTTCGCACCGTTCAGGCGAAACAGAAGATACATTTATTGCAGACCTGGCAGTTGCGGTTAACAGCGGACAAATCAAAACAGGTTCAGCGTCACGCACAGACAGAATTGCTAAATACAATCAGCTTTTAAGAATTGAGCAAAAACTCGGCTCTGCTGCAAAATATCTTGGCTTACAGGCATTTAACGGTCAAAAATAAAATTTAAAAAAATATATGATTAAAGCAGTGACTGTTCACTGCTTTTTTCATGGATTAAATGACAAACAGGGCTGTGCCAAGCAGGCACAAATGCTGAAAAACTTTTTAAAGCTTTATCCACATAGGAAGGCGGACTTCGTCCGCAGGAAAACTCCCGCTTAATAGCGGGAGAAGGAATGAAAGTATAAGCTTTCAGCTTTTATGCATCAGCTTATTCTGTTCGTATGAAAAAATTATTTTAATTTGGCTTCTATTTTATCAAGACGCGCTTTTAACTCTGCGTTTTCTTTTTCCAATGCAGTTACTCTTGCATCAAGTTCTTTGATTGCATTGATTACAGCATAGAACATGTCTTCCAATCTGATTGTTAAAAAGCCGTTTTTACCTTTTTTAACAGCATCAGGGAAGATTTTTTGCAGGTCTTGCGCTATTACACCTACGTGAGGAGTTTTTGTTTTATCTTTTTTAAATGTATAGTTAAATACTTTTAACTGACGTATTTTATCTAGTCCTGAGGTGTTTTCGCCGCTAATATATTTTAATCGTTTATCGGAAGACCCTGAAGACCAGCCCCAAGAACTTACGTTGAAGCTTCCTTCCTCTGCATTTTTGTAATATCCATGACCAGATTCACCGTAATATCTCATTAATGATCCGCTATCTCTGCTAACGTTAAAATATTCCATCTGGTCATCGTCATGCCCGTAAAAAGCAAGTATATCTCTTTCGCCTTTAGACCACAATGTACTGAAAACAAAACCTTTAACAAGTAAGTTTCCATTTACAACAACTGTACTGTCAATATGGGATTTACCATCTCTATATACACGTTTTTTTGAATCATTATGAACTTCTAATACTGCAACTCCATCATTAAATTTAGGTTTGCCTCCTATGAATACCCGTTCAACATCATCTTTTGCCCAATCAGAACTTGATGAAGGTCCTGAATTTGCACCTATACAAGTCTTATTACTTCCTGTCACACCTGAACAAGCATAAGCCCCTAAGGCTGTATTATTAGAACCTGTTGCATTATTGTTCATGGATAAAGTTCCCACAGCAGTATTAGATGCGCCGCTGCTTAAACTCATCTGGCTTCTGTATCCTATGGCAATGTTGTTAAATCCTGAACTTGCAGAACCTGCATTTGCCTCACAACCAATTGCTACTGCACTTCCGCTTGCGCTTGAATCTTTCCCGATTGCTACTGATGCAGTTGTTGAATTATAAGGTTGTGCATGAGTTTTTGCATTCTCTCCTATTGCTATCGATGAACCGTCTGAAGATTCTGAATCAACACCGATAGATATTGATTTATTAGTAGGAGCTTTCGCTGTGTGCCCGATTGCTATACCCTCATTACCGGTAGTAGCTGCAGAACGACCGATTGCAATACCGTATTCCCCGCCGGAATCTAAGACAGGATTAAGTACGTCACCTTCTCCAACTTTTGCACTGCCTATTGCAATTGACCATTGAGGGATTGCATTTGCGCCTCCCAAAGCCAGTGAACCATTACCGATTGCTGCAGAATAAGGTCCTAAAGCAGTTTGAAATGATGCACCGTTAACAGGATCTTCACCTTTTATACCTGCAACTGCCCAGGGACCGATTGCCATTGACCAGCGATTTCTTGCCTGAGTTGCATAATTTTCATTTATATAACCTGATACATCGTGAGTTTGTCCCAAAGCTATTGAAGCAAAACCTGTTGCCTGAGCGTATTCTCCAACAGCAATAGAAAGATATCCTGATGCATTTGAATTCGCACCTATTGCTGTACTGTAATCACTGGCAGCTTTTGCATTTGAACCTACTGCAGTAGAATATTTTTTAGTTGACTCTGCACTGTTTCCTATTGCTATACTGTTTGAGCCGTCGGGTTTTGTATCTGTACCAACATTTACAGTATTTGTTCCTATTGCACTGCCGTTACTTACTGAACCCAATAAAATACTATCGTTGTTTAAGCTCAACAATCCTTTGTTTGCGCCGTCAACCTTAAAAGATATATGGTCTTTATGCGCTCGACTAAATGAATTAATAATTAATTTTACAGGTTCATCTGTATCCTCGTAATCGTTTTGACCAATCATGGCGGTTTGAGCCGGACCCATACCATAATAGGCATCAGAAAGATTAGCTTCCGAATATCTCCAAGGACTTGATTGGTCTACCTTACTTCTGGTTGTTACCACAGGCGCCATCGCAGCCAAAACTATGCTCAAGATGAGCATCACTACCATCATCTCTGCTAATGTAAAGCCTTTATGCTTACCATTTAAAAACGGCTCAAGGAGTGCTTTTAGAGTGCCCCCCCCCCGCAAGAGTAGCCGCTTAACCCGCCACATTGGAGCTCTGTCATACTTTCTCCAACTAACGAAGCTGCTATTTTACTGATTTTGTCCATACTTTCACTCCTTGTTTGTGATTTCCATTATTATTATAAACGATTTTTGAATTTTTACAAGTGAAGTTTTACTTTACAACAATAAAAAAGACCTGTTAAATAACAGGTCAATCCTTTCCGTATCACGTTACTAAGTGTCTTGTGTGTAAACTTTCAATACTATGATGATGAGCTTGATTTATATTTGTAGCTCAAAATACTATAAGTATCACTTGTATCAGATGAATCACTGCCATAGAAAGTTGACATATTGCTTGCAGATTTCATCCTGAATTCATCCATTTTTTCCTGCTTAGCAGAGTCTACGGTAAACGCTGAGATTTCGGCATCAGTAATTTTTCCGTCGCCGTTAGAATCAATTTCATCAAAGTGTTCCAATATTTCTGTCATTTTGCTGTCTGAAATTCCTGATGCACCTGATGCATACAATTGTGTCAATTCAGCTTTTGTTAAACCCGTTTTAGATAATGTATTTGTCATATTAGTCATTTCTTCAGCACTTATAACACCATCATTGTCTTTATCAAGATTTGAAAAGTTTGTTTGAAGGTATGATGCAAATGACTGGTTGATTGTAGTTGCTAACTTTGAATTTGTTCTTGCATTAGCCAAATTTTCAAGTGTTAAACCGTCCTCATACTGTGCTGCAATATATGAATATGTATTAGAAATTCCTGAGTAAATTCCTGAAAGTAAACTGCTTGCCATGGGTAAAGCTCCTTTCTTATTGAGTTATACCTGCTACATCAGTATCATGTTAATGTTTTTTCTGCAAAAGTCAACTATACAAAAGTATGAGATTGTAAAAATATGTAACGATAATTGAAAAATATCTAAAGTTTTTCATTCCCCCTGCCGATAGAGTAAATGTTGATAGATTTATAAGGAGTGTGTTACTTATGGATGAAAAAAAAGTTATGGATATGGAAGATTTAATGATTGATTACGGTGAAATGACAAGTTTTGACTTTGAATCACTTGATTATAAACAAGTAAAAGATTTGCAAAGAATTACTGAAAGTGAATATTCCAATCAGCCTTATGCGTTCAAATACGGAAACTTTGATTTGGTTGATATGATTCACGCTTTCATTACACAAAATCAAAAAAACAATGCATAGTATCTTATAAACTAAGGAGTGTAAGTGCAAATGAAAGACAAAGATTTGTTTGAAAACAACTGTTTTCCAATCAGTTGGTGTGAAGACGAGCCAAAAATTTACGAACGTCAAAATAAAGATTTGACAACACTTTTGGCAGAGCTTGAAGATATTAAAAACAGAATAGATGATATAACTGCAAGAGAATGGCATCTTGCAAAACTTATGAAATTTCATAAGGCAGGTTTTACTGAATAAACTCTGCTGTTAAGAACAGCTGCCGAGATTTGGGATAGTAAAAATTTAAACAATACATATTCGCTGAACAAGTTCAGCGATTTTTTTTTGCACTATAAGTCAAATACTTCTTCATCGAGCAGAATATCATGACCCATATTGTGCATCAAATCCAGATATGCTGTATAAAACACCTGCATGGCACTTATGTATTCATTCAAAATTTCCTGATGAGAATTTTCAATAATGAAAAGATTTAACAGTGATGTTTGTCCGCTTTCATATCGTTTTTCCGACATTTTTAAAATAGTATCGGAGTCTTTCAAAATATCTTTATAGTAATTCATGTTTTCTTTTGCGTATTTAAACTGGTTATAATCCTCTTTTAATGCAAATTTAAGTTTATTTTCAAAAGATAATTTATCAATTTTGGTTCTTTCGTAAACTATTTTTGCGCGGTTTACTTCCGGTCTGTAAGTGTACAACACAGGAACGTCAAGAAAGCCGCCGATATATGCACCGTTGGCTTTACCGTCATTTGAATATGCATATCCGCCGGCAACGGTTATATCAGGAATTACTTTATGCCTAGCAACAGAAAGTTCTTTTTGGGACTTTTCAATGTTATCTTCCGCAATTCTTATCGAATAACTGAATTTCATCGCAACATCTTCAATAACTTTATATTCAGGCAGGTCAATATCCAAAAGGGTTATGTGCTCCTGAAAAAGTGAATCTTCACGCGCATCATACATTACCGATGTATCTTTCAGGTTCAAAGTATCATTGAAATGAAACTGCGCATATAGAAGATTTGCTTTTGCTTTGTTCAATAATATTATTTGTTTTTTATATTTTATATCGGACTGTAATTTTTCTATTTCGTAATTTTGCGAATTCTTTGGCTTTAATTCCGCAAGAAGCTTCATATTTTTATAAAGTTCTTCTCTTTGCTGCAATATAGCCACAACAGACTTCATATAAACAACATCAAAGTAAGCGCTCATTACCTTAATTTTAAGATTTAATTCTTCTTGTCTAACCTGACTTTCGACTAAGCGCATATTGGCAATTGCAGCTTTTTTCCTTACACCTCTTTTGGCAATTTCAATAGGAAGCGCAAGTCCCACCTGACTGGAATTTGCCTTACCGATAGAACCTGTTAAAAGGTTTGATTGAACCTGCGGGTTTTTAAACGCGCCTGCCATTTTGACTTCCTGCTTCATAATATCAATCTCTTTGCGTTTTGCCTGCAAAGCAAGATTGTTTTTCATGGCCAATGACACTGCATCATTTGCAGATATTTTCACAATTTCCGAATATGAGGGTAATATAGTTAAAGTTAAGGTAAATAAAAGGATTATTATCTTCTTCATACTATTACATCATACTACAAAAATAAATAAGACGGGTAAATACCCGTCTAAAAACAATATATGGTTGCATTATAAAAGGAGTTTGCACTATACAGGATTTATCTGCGGCTTTCCTGCCACACCGATAAGAATGTCAATAACCTTAGGCATCTGGCATTTAAAAGAATAACTTCCGTTTGCAAGTGAACATTTTTTACAATCACATTTAATAGAATAGCATTCCAACGCCTGCTCTGTCCAAGTCTGTGTAATAGAGCCTGAAATTTCGCCATTATTCTGCGGATAAAATACTTCCTCCATAAAGCCGCTCCTAAAGATTACTAACCCTTATTTGTATTTTAATCGGAAATTGTTTTGTTTTAATCCTCTGTTTGCTGTATTTATAAAAAACAACTTTGACTATCAGCTGAAATTATAATATTATGAAGTCAGGAGTTAAGAATGAAAAAAATAATAATTACTGTAATGTTAATGCTTTTATCATCAGTGTCTGTTCTGGCAATAACCGATGATGAAATAATTCAGGACCAGAGTATTCAAGCACGAGTTAACAGGGTAGGAACACAGATACTGAATGCAAATAAAATTCAAGGCAGAATTATCTTTGTTTACGATAAAACCGCCAAAGAATCTCTTATAAAAATGGATAAAACCGTTTCAAAAAGAGAGATTATAATGTATCAGGAATATTACAGGCAAATAAGCGATGAAAATGAACTTGCCGCATATCTTGCAAGAGAAATTTCAAATGCTTCCAGAACTTATGACGGAATAGGCAACGGCTGGCTGACTGCCGTTCAAATTAAAGCTGCTCCGAAAAAATTCGAAACAGTTGCAGATAAAAGAGCCGTTGATTTTATGGTAAAAGCAGGATATAACCCTGTTGCGCTTATTACGTTTATAAACAAAGCTTTCCCTCAGCACTATCAAGACTTTATATCAAACAAAAATCTGACATCAAAAAGATTAGCTTTGATTTATGAATACATCTATACAAAATATCCTTACTACCTTGCAAATAATGAGTATTTAGAAAATCCTCATTATCAAAATTTTCTTTTAAATTCCACATACAACAGAAAACTGCTCGAAACAAAAGTTAAAAACGGCACAAGGGAAAATCTTAAGTATGAATAAGTTTATTTTTCTTACAGCATTTTTGATATTTTTCGGTTTGCCTTGTTCATCTCAAGTCATTCATGACAGTTTTGCAGAAAATATCTTAAAAAATCAATCCTTTGAAAAACCTGAAGCTCATTTAAATTACAATTACGAGGGCACTGCAAAAATTCCCATAAGAATGACAATTACAAAAGATATTACCTCAGAAGGCGACTTATATGAGGGTGAACAAGTAAATTTCAGGGTTGCTGGCGATGTTATCTGTAACGGAAGAATTGTTATTGCAAAAGGCACAATTGTTCCTGCAAGAGTGGAAACTATAATTACAAGCGGAATGAACGGAATTCCTGCAAGCATTATCTTTGGCGATTTCAAATTTCCTGACATCGACAGCAATAAAATTGATTATACATACGAACGTTTCGGACAAGACAGAAGTTTGTGGGTTTTTCCACTCAAATGGTCACTGACATTTCTGCCTCCGACAGGCTCTTTGACCAATTTTATCAAAGGCGGACATGCAAGATTAAAAACAAACAAAATAATTGAAATTTATTATTATCCTAATTGGATTTAAAGCTCATAATATGTTCAAAAATCGCGCTGTTATATCTACTGTCAATTGCGCTGAACGGAAGTACAACTCCACCAAATTCTTTTTCGACATTTTTAATTACATTCAAAGTTTTTGATTTTGGCACATAATCCATTTTAGTAATTACAGTAAATATAGGCAAATCGTATGCCTGAACCCATTCACGCATCTGGTAATCATTTTTTTGAATGTCATGCCTGCCGTCAACCAGTTGAATTAATGATGTAATTTGTTCTCTGTTTAAAAGATATTCTTCCAAATATTTCTGCCACTTATTCTGCGCTTCTTTAGAAACTTGTGCATAACCGTATCCCGGCAAATCCGCAACCATAAACTCGTCTTTGAATTGAAAAAAGTTAACTAACCTTGTTTTACCCGGTGTATTTGAGGTTTTAGCGAGTTTTTTATGATTAGCAAGACCGTTTATAAAAGACGATTTTCCGACATTAGAACGACCGAGAAGCGGGAATTCGGGCAATGTATAGTTAGGACATTGCGAAAGCTTTTCAGCACTAATTAAAAATTCAGCCTGCATATATTTAATAGCCATAGGATAATAATAGCATAAAAATGTTATTTATAATGCAAGAATCGTTCTTGTTACTTCTGCAATAACAGCTTGTTCTTTTAAAGTAGCTGTTTTAATAAGTTTTAAAAGAACATCAGGATCATTTTCTAAGTCAACAAAAACAAATAGCTTATAAACATCTATTCCCAAAGCATCAGCTAATAACGGCAATCTGCAAAAATGTAATGAATTTTTTCCTCGCTCAATATAACTAATAGTATTTGCTGAAACTCCAATTTTTTCGGCTAACTGTTCCTGTGTTAACTTAGCCAATTTTCTATAATAACAAACATTTTGACCAAATAATTTTTTAAAATCTTTATTCATAATAAAATTATGCATTTTAATAGTATTTAAATCCACACAAAATAAAGGTTAAATTATGACCTTAAAATTTGTAGAATTAACTGACTTATCCGTTGATGCTATAAGAAACATTGAACAAAACAAATATACACCAACAGCTAGCACTATTAACAGTATTTGTAGCGCTTTTAAGATTACTCCGTTTGAGCTGCTTTTGCCTGATGCATCCGTAGATGAAAACCTTATTTTAGAGATTAACTCTAAACTAAAACTTTGCACTAATGATGATTTGCGCCGTATCAGCAAAATGATTGATGTTATCAGAAAATAAATAATTATTTTTAGTTTTTACTCAACACTTTTTCCTGCTGCTCTTTCAGCTTTTGTTTGAACAAAACTTTTTGGAAAAGGTTGTACATCTTTTCACTGTTTACAACGGTTATTTGCGTTTTCTTATTCACAAAATCCACATTAACATAAGGCTTTTGGCTGAAAATATTGTTTTCGATATTTACAAGTTGAAACAGCCCCTCAGTTAATACACTGATGGGCTCTCTCAAAAATATTTCAAATGATTTTCGAATATCAAAGTTTTTCATAGTTGTTAATTAGATTTTGCTTTATATTTTTCGATTTTCTTAATTACCGCATCCCTATCCATAGCGTTCGGGTTCATTGCCAAATATTGCTGGTAATATTTAACAGCACCCCTGTAATTTAGTTCTTTTTCATATGACATTGCTTTCAGCTTGGCTATTTGAGGACTGTTGTGGTAGAAGTCAATTGCGCGGTTGCAGTATTCAATTGCAGATGCGTAATTGTCTTGCTGATATTGTCTTTGAGCAACATCAAAGAATTCGTTTGATTTTGTTTCACAAAGGTTAATATATTCAATACCGTTTTTCGCAATAACGTTATCAGGGTCTTTCATTAACGCTTTTTGCAAAGCCACTCTTGCTGTTCTGAACTGTTTGTTATGAACAAGAATTTCCGCTAAGTATAAGTCGTCA
The DNA here is from genome assembly GCA_900548405.1 of Candidatus Gastranaerophilales bacterium. GTDB lineage: Bacteria > Cyanobacteriota > Vampirovibrionia > Gastranaerophilales > Gastranaerophilaceae > Stercorousia. The sequence continues at coordinate 11,653 of UNSJ01000028.1, forward strand.
TCTATTGAGTTAGAGAAATTTATAGCATTTTCAAATGTGTATACAGCATCTTTTTCTCTGCCTAAGGCAAGATATGCTTCACCTTTGATTACGCTGTCCATAAGATTATTACCCGCAGCCTGGACAATGTAGTTTAAGCTGTCGCGTGAAAGAGGTTCCTGGTGAACTAATCTTGCAAGTTTCAATTTTGCAAGGTGAAGTTCTAAATCTTCAGGACATTGTTCAATTGCTTTATTTATATAATCGTATGCAAGATATACTTCTTTGTTAGTAGTAATACCGTTGTTTTCACCTCTGTCTTTTGACATTTCATAATATGTATTTGCAAGACCGATGATTGCATCGTCATTATAATTTTTGTCGCCTATCAATTTTGAATAATAATCAAGAGCCTGTTCGTATTTTCTTGTATGAAGCGCCATGTTGGCAATTTTCAATTTACCTTCCTGATAATTCGGATTGATAGCCAAAGCTGTTTTTAACTGTTCCATTGCAAATTCTTCATCAGCTCTGTTTTCATAAATAGTTGCAAGGTTCAAATAAGGACGAGAGTTTTCAGGTTTTACAAGCTGTGCTTTTTTGAAGGAATTAATTGCTGCAGCCTGATTTCCTTGTTTCAAGTATAATTCACCCTGCAAAGTAAGCGCAGGAGAAGAATTAGGGTTTACATGAACTGAGTGGTTAACCCAGGTTAACGCTTTAGAATAGTTTCCTCTGCGGGTTTCCACCTGAGCCATGTGATACCATGCTGTCGGGTTATGAGAGTTTTGTTTCATTGCGCTGTTGAAATATCTTTCAGCAGAATCAAGGTTACCGTTCATCATTTCCACAACACCGATATTATCGTACGCTGTTGCGAATTTCGGGTTAATCTTAACTGCTGTGTTGAATAAATCCAACGCATCGTTTCTGTTGCCTAATTTCAAAGTAGCAACACCCATAGCATTGTAAGCTTCGTAGTATTTGTTGTTTAAATTTACTGCGGTAACAAATTCTTTAATAGCAGAATTCAAAAGACCGCGTGTGTTTTTAATATAATCAACGTCAGAAGAAGTTTGGCGCTGCATGAATACAAGGCCTTGTGCATAGTGTAATGTAGGATTATCGGGGTATTTTTTCAATAAAACATCAAGTTCTTTTTGAGCAGGATCTAATTTGTGCTGTTTAGCCATAGAAACTGTTCTTAAAGCCAAAATATTTACATCATTTGGGCTTACATTTAAAATTTCTTTAATTTTTGCATCTGCTTCGTCACAGTGATTATATTCAATCAATCTTGCAATTTCGGGGTAAGCTTGAGAACCTGTTTTTACAGATGAAGCAGCAGGTTTTGCAGCATTAGCTGTATTTTTTTGGACCTGAGCCTGCAATTCTTTAGCATAAACCTGAGATGACAATGCAGCCATAACGACAAATGATGCTATTAATAATTTTTTATAATTCATGTTATCTCCTACATTGGTTAATAACTATTTTACTTCTTCTAAAATTATTGTATAATAGTATTCATAAAAAAGCAATAATTTAAATGGAGTAGAAAACAGGGCTGAGAGGGTTAGTAAAGGTTCATTAAAAATGAGTTTAAACGCAAATTCAAAACAAGATTTAGAAGAATTCAAGTCTTACATAATCGTTGAAAAGAACTTTTCAAAACACACTGCAAAAGCTTATTGCTCTGATATTTTAAGCTTTCTTGTATGGATGGATGAAACCTCATGCGAAGATGTCAACTTTTCAAAAGTCAGAGAATATTTACATTTTATCCAAAAATTTAATTATAAAAAAACTACGATTGCACGAAAAATTGCATCAATAAGAACTTTTTACAAATATTTATATCGCGAGCGCAAAGTTGATTCCAATCCTGCGATGAATTTGAATACTCCAAAACGTCCTAAATCTTTACCTAAGTTTTTGACACCTGATGAAGTCGAACAAATTTTAAACAATACAAAAATTGAAACCCCGTCAGGATATAGAAACAGAGCAATTTTAGAACTATTGTGGGCTACCGGAATGCGAATTTCAGAACTTTCGGGATTAAATTTCGGAGATTTGAACCTCGAAAATAACGAAATCAGAGTTTTCGGAAAAGGCGCGAAAGAAAGAATTATTCTTGTCACAGACAGGGCAAAAAATTATCTTGAAAGATATATTGAAAGCGCAAGAGCTTTAATTCCGAAAGGATACAGACTTGAAGAACCGACTGAAAGCTCGCCTGTCTTTATAAACAATACAGGATACAGGCTTCAAACACGTACAGTCAGAAACGTTATAAATGAAATTGTAGAAAAAATTAATCTGCCAAAACACGTAACACCTCACGTTTTCCGTCACAGCTTTGCAACACATTTGATAGAAAACGGTGCGGATTTAAGGGTGGTTCAGGAGCTTTTGGGACACGCAAGCATTTCAAACACACAGATTTACACCCACGTTTCAACACAGCATTTGAAAGATGTTTATAATTCCGCACACCCGAGAGCTTAAAGTATTTGCAACTGTCACAAAAATTTGATAAACTCGTTTTATGGATGAAATTGTAGAAAAATTAAAAGAACTCGGTCTTAACGAATATCAGTCAAAAGTTTATTTGGCTTTATTGAAAAAGTATCCTGCAACGGGGTACGAAATCAGCAAACTTTCAAACATTCCGCAGTCAAGAGCTTACGATACCTTAAAAGCACTTGAAAATATGCATATTGCTATTCCATCCAACACAAAACCTGTTACTTATACGCCGATAAAACCTAAAGAACTGACTAAAAGAATTAAAAGAAAAATTGATTCGACAATTGATTTTCTGGAAAAAAGACTTCCTGACGTTAAAGAAAATTATACTGAACCTATTTTAACGATAAGAAGCAGAACAAAAATTATTGATAAAGTTATTGAACTTATTAAAAGTGCAAAAAAAACAATTTACATAGCCGTATGGGGACAGGATTTCAAATTTATTGAGCAGCATATCATGGATGCTTACAATCGCGGAATTGAAATCAAAATTGTTCAATACGACGATTTTATTTGTAATGTCGGAACCGTATTTAAACATTCAGGCGTTAAGATGCTTGAACACTATCCTTACGGCAGGTTTGTATTTTTATCAATTGATAATGCTGAAGGGCTTTTCGGAAGGGTAGAAACCCAAAAAAATAGTGATTCCGAAATAATTTGGACAAAAAATTCTGAAATTGTTTTTTTGATAAAAGCATTCATTGTTCACGAAATGTATTTGATTGATATCGAAGAACATTTCCCTGAACAGTTAAGATATTTCTATGGTGCAGGATTTAAAAAACTGCGTGATAAAGTTTTAAGAAATTAGAAAATCTTTAACAAAATTTTACTTTCAAAAAAAGAATTACAGAGGTATAATTTTATAGTAAAGAGATTTGAAATTTTGGGAAAATAGGGGAAAAATGTACGGATACTCATTTGAATTAATCACAGGTCCGATGAGCTGCGGAAAAACAGAAGAACTTTTAAGACGTATTAAACGTTCAATTATTGCAAAGAAAAAGGTTAAGGTTATTTCTCCTGATGTTGATACAAGAGCTAAGGGCGACTATATAGAATCAAGAAACGGATTATGGCTTGATGCTATCAAGGTTAAGCATTCAATTCAAATTATGAGTGTTGTAAAACCCGAAGATGAAGTTGTTGCAATTGACGAACTTCAATTCTTTGACAGCAACATTGTTAAAGTTGTTACAAAACTGATGGATGAAGGTAAAAAAGTTATCGGAACAGGTCTTGAGCTTGATTTTAAAGCAGAACCTTTCGGAAGTATGCCTCAATTGATGTGCATTGCAACCAAAGTTGACAAACTCCACGCAGTTTGTATGAAGTGCGGCTGTGAAGATGCAACCCGTACTCAAAGATTGATTGACGGAAAACCTGCGGATAAAAATTCACCGTTAATTATGATTGGCGGAGATGAAACTTACGAAGCACGCTGCATTAAATGCTACGAACTTCCTGACATTCAGCACGAAAAACAAAAACGCGGTCTGAAACTTTTGAGTTTTGAACATTAGATATGAGCAGAAATTACACGGTCAATGCCTGCTAAATCCTTTATGATTTCTATGTCTTTAAAGCCGTTTGAAACCATAATGTTTTTAACATCTTCTGATTGCCCTATACCGAGTTCATATAAAAGATATCCGCCTTTATTTAAAATTTCGGGCGCTTGTTTTGTTATCTTTTCATAAAATTCCAAACCTTTTTCATCCTGAGTAAACAAAGCGTTTTCAGGGTCAAATTTCACTTCAGTCTGAATATTTTCTTTCTTGCAAGGAGGAATGTATGGCGGGTTAGACACAATTATGTCAAAACTTTCCCCCGGTTTTACGTTTGAAAAAATATCCGATTTTCTAAAAATTGCCTTGTTGAAAAGATTTAATCTTGATGCGTTATCAAGTGCAGTATTGAGGGCATCTTTAGAAACATCAAGCCCGATAATCTGACAATCCGTATGTTTCGCTATCATACAGGCAATACACCCTGAGCCTGTACCTACATCAAGAGCCGTTTTAAAATTATTTTCGTTAATTATATCAACAGCTTTGCGGACCAAAAGTTCTGTTTCATCGCGCGGAATTAAAACAGACGGATTAACAATGAACTTTTCACCCATAAAGTCAGCAAACCCGATAATATGCTGTATCGGCTGTCGGGTTTTAGCACGCAAAAGGGCTTTTTCTTTTACAATTTCAATTTTATCGGCAGTAAGTTTTTTGCCTGCTACAATGTCTTTAAATCCATAATCAGCAAAATGCTCAAGAAGCATCTTTACTTCAACATTAGCCTCATTGGGTTCAATCCCCGAATCCGTCAATATTTTCAAAATCTCTTGAATACTCATTAATTATCCTGTCTATTTCATCTCTTGCTTCCAGTTTGGAGGAAAGCTCCTTTTTTTCTATATTATATTTTTTGCACAAACGCTCATAATAATAAAGCTGTTTTTTTGTCGGGGTTTCTTTTGACATTTTAACCTCTTGCAAAAACTTTCTTTTTTTCTTTTCGTATTCTTTTTGCGCCTGAATTATAGGCTCCTGCTTTTTCTTGTAATCGTAATACTTTCGGCACTCCTTTAAATACAAAATTGTTTCTTCAATAAACCTGTTATCATCAAGGTAGTTTTCCAAAAACTCAAAATGCGGATTATTTATCTCAAAATAATACCTTTCATCTTCGATAAATTTATCAAAGATATCTTCAACAGACAATTCGGGAGATTTTTTCACAAATGCCCGCAAAAAATTACACAGAGCTGATTTCTGTGTCTTTGTCATATCTTGATAAATCTGATTTTTTACTGCATACATTATTTTTTAAAAAGGTCTTTAACGGAAAATTTACCCAAATTCTCTTTTTGGAATTCAAGAAATTTCTTGGCAATAGGATTAGTATGACGAATTTCTTTTGTTTCTTTCTTTTCGTCAACTTTTGTTTCATTTTCGATTACAGTAAAATTTCTCTCGTCCATAGTCAGAATTATACCTCTTTATATATTTATAAAAAAGTTTGTTAAGAAAAAATTGACTTTTTTATTATATAAAAAGTATATAATGTAACATTTCGTAATCGTTTTTATTTTGAAGCAGATGCTGCAATATCATCAACTGTTACATTCATGAGCTTTAATTTCAAATCTTTAAGCTGTTGTTCCAGTTTTGCTGTATTTTTACCGAAACGTTTTGAACCTGCAATTTTTCTTTCCAAATCTTTTATAGAGCCTTCAAGACTTCTTTGTTCTGCTATGGCAGGAGAGATTTGAGGTTTAGATTTTTTAGGCTCGGTTTTCTTAGCTGTTTCACCGATAGAGTTTTTAACTTCTCTTTCAGCTGCATTTTGCTCATTTAATTCTTTTATTTTTTGCTGTCTTTGAACACTTGGTCTTTGATAACCATATTCTTTACCGTAAGCTTCGAGTTCTTCAGGTGTAAAATGAGCTTCTTCTTCAAACTGTCTTTGCTTTTCAACTAATTTGCGCTCATTTTTTCTCTGCCATTTTGCATCGGCTTTATCCATGCTTTTTTCACGGCCTGCAATTGCCAATTCTTCTTTTCGTTTAATTCTGCCTTTAACTTTTGTTCTTGCTTTTTTTGCTGTATCAAGTACTTCTTCTGTGGCATCTTCAACAGCTCCTTTAGCAGCGGCAGGCTTTTTAAGCAGTAAATAAGCTGCTCCTGCTAATCCCAATAATGAAAGAGAAGCAATCAATAATTTTTGATTACTATTTGAATTCTTATTTTCTTTTTTATTTGAAACAGGCGCTGTATTATAGTTTGTTCCTCTTACTGCCTGACTGTTAGAAGTAAATGACACTTTTTCAATCATTTTTAAGACCTTTCAATATTACACACTTTAGGTAATTACTTAAAACATGTGAATTAAAAAATTTGCCTAAAAGTATGCTAAAAGCTTTTATATCATGTGTTTTAAAGTATTATAAACTTGTAACTGCCTAATTAAAAGCTTAATTAACAAATTGTTACATTTGTAGTTTAGCAATCTGAACCTCAAATATTCCCTCTATATCAGCTCCGTTTAACACTTCAGTAATTAAATCATTCGGGTTTACGTTGCGATCAAAAAAAGGAAGAACGCCAAGTATTTTTATATCCGTGTATTCTTCAATCAAACGCGGGAGCAGCTTTATATTCATATCGTCAGTGTTATCGGGATATTCATTGATAATCACACCGCGAAACCGTATGCCGAGTTCTTTTGCATGATTTATGCCCACCAAAACATTATTTATAGCGGTATTAACACCTGAAACCACAAGCAGGACAGGTAAATCCAAACTTTTTATAAGATTTTCTTCAAGAAAATTTTTACCCAGAGGTGTTCCCAAGCCGGATGAGCCGTCAACAATTGTACATTCATTAACATCCTGAAGATTTTGAAAATCCTTTAAGATTTCATCACGCTCAATAACGATATTTTCAGCAGCTGCAGCAAGAAGCGGATTTGTTTTGCCTTTCAAAAGATATGAAAAATATGTTTTAATATAAGGATCGGCAAATTTTACAAACGCCAAATCAGGTGACTGCACAAAACCGTTTTTCTCTATCGCACCTGTTTCGACAGGCTTGTAAACCCCTGTTGAATACCCCAGACTCTGCATCGTTGCAGCCAGACCTGCCGTTACAAAAATCTTGGAGGAATTCTGCTCAGTTCCTGCTACAAATAACTCTAACATACAATTTATACTATCATAAAATAGTATTTTTTGAGAATATAATTTAACCGTTTATTGCAAAATAAACTTCTTTTAGACGCTTTTTGCTTATATGAGTATAAAGCTGGGTGGTTGAAACATCACTGTGACCGAGAAGCTCCTGTACAACCCTTAAATCAGCGCCGTTTTCAAGCAGGTGCGTTGCAAAACTGTGTCTTAAAGTGTGAGGGGAAATAGCTTTATGAATTTTCTTTCCTTGCTCGTGAATAAATGTGTAAACCTCTTGACGGGTAACGTTTTTACCTTTCTCATTAATCAAAAGCTGTTTTGTTTTCAGGTTAAATTTTTGTACGAGAAAATCACGCTCGGGCAAATAATCTTTTACGGCTTCACAAGCTTTATTTCCCATTGGAACAATTCTGTCTTTAGAGCCTTTACCTGTGCATTCCAGGAATTTGCCCTTCAAATCATAATCATTAATTTTTAGATTAACCAATTCCGATACCCTTAGACCGCAGCCGTATAAAAGTTCAAGCATTGCCCGTTGAATTTTCGACAAATCCTGATTTAAAATTTCGTTAATTTCCTGCATTGTCATAACCTTAGGAAGTCTTTGAGGAACTTTCGGCTGTTCAAGCGTAAGAGTAGGGTTTACGGGCGAAAGCTCGTTTGCGCACACCCATTTAAAAAACCCGCGCAAAGATGCAATTTTTCGGGTTACACTTGTCGCTGAAAACTCCTTTTCATGCAGGTTTCTTACGTAGGTATTAATTTGGGTACGCTGAATTTTATCAATCTCAAGTTCTGCATAATAATCAAAAAAATCACCCAAATCACGTCTGTATGCATCTATCGTGTTTTGCGAAAGACCTTTTTCAATTTCCAGAAAATCTAAATATTCCGATAAGATTTGCATATTCATACATTCTTTTATACTACATATTTCGTTTAATGACAAACAGCATTCAGCGTGGTAAAATAAAAATGAACAAAATAAGATTAAATTCGTTCTATATATTAGAAAGGTTAGAAAAGCAGAGGCTTTAGCCTCTGGAGAAAATTAACAAAGTCCAACAAAAATCAACGGAAAGGGCAGAAGCGGAGGCTTTAGCCTCTGGAGAAAATTAACAAAGTCCAACAAAAATCAACGGAAAGGGCAGAAGCGGAGGCTTTAGCCTCTGGAGAAAATTAACAAAGTCCAACAAAAATCAACGGAAAGGGCAAAAAAAAAATGAAAAAGTTATTATCAATATTAATGATATTCGGATTATTTTTATGCGCAGGTTTGAAAGCGTTTGCAGACGATGCGCAGGATGCTTTAAAATTCTTTAACAGCTATGTTGCAGCTGCAAACTCATATAGTCCGACAGTAGCAACCATGTATTCACCTAACGCTAAAATTATCAGACAGGTAATCAAGCCTAACGGTGAACTTGTTAACGTTGATACAGACACAGCAACTTATATTAAACAAATGAAACTCGGTCAGGCAGGAGCTAAACTGAGAGGTTATAAAAACAACTACACAAATGTAACAGTTGCTTCAATGGGTAACGGTGCTTACAAAGTAAGCTCTCTAAGACAGCCTTCAGGTGAAAACTACAAATTGAAAACTTACATGATTGTTAAAAAAGTAAACGGCAAATGGTTAATAACAGAAGAAATGATGCAGACTAAAGTGCAGACTTTCCTAAAATACGCTAAAAAGTAAGGGAGCGTAGCCGCAGTAGAGGAACAGGATTACAAATGACAAATTTCAGATATTTAACAGCAGGTGAAAGTCATGGAAAATGCTTAACCGCTATCATAGAAGGTATTCCGTCAGGGTTTGAAATAAACCCTGACTTTATCAATAACGAATTAAAACGCCGTCAGGGAGGTTACGGACGCGGCGGAAGAATGAAAATTGAAAGTGACACTGTCGAAATTACATCAGGTATTCGTTTCGGTAAAACTTTAGGTTCGCCGATAACACTTGTTATTCAAAACAAGGATTTTGAAAACTGGGAAAAAATAATGAGCGTTAATCCTAAAGATATTACAGATGAAAAATCTTTTACAACCTACCGACCGGGACATGCGGATTATGCAGGGAGCATCAAGTACGACCAAAAAGATTTGAGAAATATTCTTGAACGCTCAAGCGCAAGAAAGACTGCCATTGAAGTTGCGGTAGGCGCTGTTGCAAAACAAATTCTTCAAGAATTTGATATCAAAGGACACTCAAAAATTATCAGAATAGGAAACGGCAGAACAGAAGAAGAATTTAAAGAAGAAATTGACAACGCCAAAGAAGCAGGCGACACTGTCGGCGGAAAGTTTGAAGTAATTTACGAAAATCTTCCTGTTGGGTTAGGTTCATTTGTTCACTGGGACAGAATGATTGACGGAAAAATTGCTCAGGCTGTAATGAGTATTCCTGCCGTAAAAACGGTTTCTATCGGAAATCACCACGCCTATAAAATTCATGGAAGCGAATTTCATGACGAAATGTTTCTTAAAGACGGAAAAATTCACAGAAACACAAACAATGCAGGCGGTATTGAAGGCGGGATGACAAACGGCGAAAATATTGTGGTTACAGGGGTTATGAAACCTATTCCGACGCTAAGAAAACCGTTAAGAACAGTCGATGCAAAAACAATGACTGAAACAGAAGCCCATTTTGAACGTTCCGATACCTGTGCGGTTGAAGCTTGTGCGGTTGTTGCGGAAGCAAGAATTGCCTGCGTTTTACTTGATGAATTTCTTAACAAGTATGGCGGTGACAACTTAAAAGAAATTAAATCGAGATTTTAATTTTATTTCCGTTTTATATTGACAAACTTATTATTATAGTCTAAGATTGACTGGAGGGTAAGCTCATATTGCCTTTTTCGCTCAGGACAACATTACTGCAGAATGAAACTGAGAAAGGGGGTGATAAAGTTGATATTTACAGTCAATGTAAAAGAGTTAGCATTACTCTTAATGATAATACTAACTCTTAAATCAACTAAATAGGGGCTTTTAAAGTGCGGACTGCCATCCGCACGCCCTTATTTATTATTATAAACTATTTTAATAATTTTTTCAAGTGTTCAGATTTATGATATGATTTTATCATGGCTATAAAAGAGTGGATATTTAACAAATACGACGGACAAGAAAAATCGCTGGTAAAAAGGCTTTTAAATTCAAGAGGGATTAGAACGGAAGAAGATATAAAAGAGTTTTTAAATCCCTTAGAAATGAAATTAACTCACCCCAACGCTTTTACCGATATGCAAAAGTGTGTTGAAAGATTATCAACAGCAATCGATAACGGCGAAAAAATAGTTATTCACGGCGACTTTGATGCTGACGGGGTTACATCCACATCTTTGCTTTACAGAACTTTTAAACATCTCGGCGCTGACGTAAATTATTTTATCCCTGATAGAGAAAAAGAAGGACATGGGTTTGACACTAAAGCTCTTGTTAAAGTAATGACACAGGTTAAACCGAAAGTTATTATTTCCTGTGACTGCGGGATTAGCGATGTTGATGCTGTGAATTTCTTAAACAGTTTTAAGATTGATGTAATCATCACAGACCACCACGAAGCTCCCGAAGAACTCCCGAAAGCCTACGGGATTATTAACCCGAAAGCTCCGAATGCCCTTGATGAAAGTTTAAGCACAAAACAGATTACAAGTTTAACTTCTCTTGCTGGTGTCGGGGTAGCCTTCAAAGTTGCTCAGGCTTTGCTTGAAAAGTACGAAAAACTTGATTATATCTCAGAAATTCTTCCCTATGTTGCAGTGGGAACTGTTGCCGATTTGGTTCCGCTTGTCGGAGAAAACAGATACCTTGTAACCAAGGGGCTTGAATTGATTTCTAACGGAAAACATTACGGACTGACAAGACTTTTAGACAGTGCAGGCTACAAGGGACAGATTACATCGGAACAGATTGCGTTCGGTATCGCACCGAGAATTAACGCATCAGGACGCCTTGATACAGTTGAAGAAGCTTTGAAAGTATTGATTTCCGACAACAAACAGGAAATCGAAATGGCAATTCAAAGCCTTAACGAGTTTAACAAAATCCGTCAGGAATTGTGTCAGAATATTTTTGCCGAAGCTGATGAAATGGTTAAAAAAGAGGGAAACCGAAACAGCGCAATAGTTTTGTTTAACAAAGACTGGCATATCGGAATTATCGGAATTGTTGCATCAATGCTGGTTGAAAAGTATTACAAACCAACTTTCTTAATGACATATTCAGATGAAACTAAACAGTTCAGATGCTCCGCAAGAAGCGTTGACGGGATTAATCTTTACGATGTAATCTCTATGAATTCCGAGCTTTTAGACGGCTTTGGCGGGCACGCAATGGCAGCAGGTCTAGCCTTCAGCGAAGAAAAATCTTCTTTTGAACAGGTTAAAGCAGCTCTTTGCAAAACAGTTAAAGAAATGGCACAGGGGAAAGATTTAAAACCTTTCATCAATATTGATTTGGAACTTACGGCAAATGATATTGACGTTGATTTGGTTGAGCAGATATCAATGCTTGAACCTTTCGGAGCATGCAATCCAAGTCCGATTTTTGCAATCAAAAATTTAAAGATTAAACAAAAACGTCTTATGGGCGAAAACAAAAACCACTTAAGGCTTACATGCCAGTCAGGAACACAGGAATTTAACTGTATCCGCTGGAAAGACGGTGACGTATCGCTTGTAAACGGTGATACTCTTGATTTGGCTTTTCACCCGCAAATTAACGAATACAACGGGGTTACAAGCGTTCAATTAATTATTGACGATATTCACTCCGAATATCTGAAAGAGGACGAAGTAAGCTCTGTTTCTTTGAAGCTTTACGACCACCGCAAAAAAACAGATATTTTACAGCAGGTTAACGATTATGTTAAAAATTCAAAACAAAACATTATGATTTTTGCGGAAAGCAAACCTGTTTTAGATACCTTAAGACCATTTAAAAACTTATCAGAAAAGACTTTTACGCGTGATAATCTTCAAAACTGCGATGCTTTAATGTTCTTTGACTACCCTGCCGACAAAGAAACTTTTGACAGGATTATTGCACAAACAAATCCGTCCGCAATTCACTTTATGAACTATGAAATCAAATATTTTGATGAAAAAGAATTTTTGAAAACCGTATGCGGAATGCTGAAATTTGCGTTTAACAACAACGGCGGAAAGGTTGAATTGAGAAGATGCGCAAGCTTTTTGGGCAAATCCTATCAGGTGTTCGAACTCTTATTCTCAATTTTTGATGATATCGGTTTAATAAAAATCAAAGAGCGTACAAAAGATTATTTTGTAATTGATTACATCGGCGAAACAGAAATTTCACAGGTTCTTCACTCAACAAAATACGCAATTCTGCTTGATTTAATCGAAGAATGCGAGCAATTCCAAAAAGTTCTTATGGAAGATGACGTTTATACGTTAATTTAAGGAAGTAACAAGAAAAGCCCTATGTACGATAGGACTTTTAATTAATTTCATTTTATATTTTTCCATGATATAATAGCCTTATGAGAAAACCGATTGTAGCAATAGTAGGACGCCCGAATGTAGGCAAATCAACCTTTGTAAACCGTTTGATAGGTACAAGAAATTCTATCGTTGACGATTTACCAGGGGTTACACGTGACAGAATTTATTTTGATGTTGAATGGCAGAATAAATTATTTACCATCATCGACACAGGCGGAATAATTCCGGGTGATGAAGATGAAATTATGCTGTCTATCTTTGATCAGGCAAAAATTGCCTGCGAAGAAGCCGATAAAATTATCTTTATTGTTGACGGTAAAGAGGGAGTTAACCCCGTTGATTACGATATTGCAAATATCTTAAGACAATCGGGAAAACCAATTTTCCTTGCGGTAAACAAATCTGACAATCCTGAATCTTTAATGATGGTGAACGATTTTTATTCGCTTGCAATAGGTGATCCTGTTGGAATTTCCGCACTTCACGGTTCAGGCGGCGTAGGCGACCTTTTGGATTTGGTTACTGAAGACTTTTCACGAGATATTGAACAGCAAGAAGATAACACAATTAAGATTGCAATTGTCGGAAGACCTAATGCCGGAAAGTCTTCTATTGTTAACGCGCTTTTGAACGAAAACAGAGTAATTGTCTCTGATGTTTCAGGCACAACCCGCGACAGCATTGACAGTTCTATAACTTACAAAGACAGAGAATTTATTATTGTTGATACAGCAGGCATCAGAAAAAAATCAAGGGTAGACTGGGGTGTTGAAAAATTTGCTGTTGACAGAGCAATCCGTTCAATCAGAGATTGCGATGTTGCGCTTCTTGTAATCGATGCTACTGAAGGAATTTCCGATCAGGATAAAAAAATTGCTTCAATTATTACAGAAGCAGGAAAAGGTTTGATTATTGCAATAAATAAATGGGATTTAATCGAAGACAAACAGTCAAATACCATTAATCAATACAACAAAAAGCTTGCTAATGATATTCCGTTTTTGGAATACGCACCGAAAATATATATTTCTGCCGTGACTAAACAGAGATTAAACCAAATATTTGTTGAAGCGGAAGAAGTTTACGCAGAATGCACAAAACGTATTTCCACAGGTCTGCTTAACAAGGTTATCAAAGAGGCTTATATGCTCAATCCTCCGGCATCATCAAAAGGCAAACGTTTAAAGATTATGTACGTTACTCAAACAGGCGTTCAGCCTCCGCATATTGTTCTTTTTGCAAACAATTCTGATTTGCTCAAAGACCATTACAAACGTTATATTGAAAATAAATTGCGCGAAGCTTTCGGATTTTTTGGAACGCCTATTAAGATTTCCGTAAGAGAACGTTCTGAAAAAGGTAAAAAATAATAAAAAAGAGAGGTTAATTCCTCTCTTTTTATTTCTTCTTTCAGAACTCTTTCATCTTTCTTTGTTAAACTTAAACAAATGCTTCCGAAACAAAATTGAACATATCATCAAACATTGTTTGCAGCGGCAGTGTAACATCAATCATTGTTTCTTGCTGAACTTTAGCCATTTCAGCTTCTAATGATTTCGGAGGTTTAACCGCAACTGTTTCAAATTTGCCTTCTTCAAGCTGTTGTAACAAATCTCTCGAAAAATCCTTAGTGTTTTTTAACGATGACAAAATAGCACTATCAATCCTGAATAAATCTGCTGATGACAATTCACTGCTCAGCATTCGCTCCATTGCATCAATGTCAGTTATGTCACGCATAATGCCATTGGCAATTGTGTTACAGTCCATGACCATAACTTGTTCAGTTTTTGAATTCATTTAAAAATTTACCTCCAATTAACTATTTGTTCGTAAATTTAATCACGGTTATATTTTTCAAAAACTTTAACAAAAAGAATGATTTGTTACATTATATTTACAAAAGATACAAAGCCTTGTTAACAAGCATTCCGCCGCCCACAAGCCAGGTAAACATCAAACCTGCCAATAAAATCGGCTTTAATCCAAGTCCTTTTATCTTTTCAAAATTGGTTTCCACTCCAAGCGCAAACATTGCCATAGTAAGCAAAAATACGTCAAATTCAATTAAAAATGATTTTACGGGCAAAGGAACTATATTAAGTGAATTCAATCCGCAAACCGCAACGAAAAGAATTGCAAACAAAGGCATAGGAATCTTTTCGCACTTGGTGCCTGATTTTTTGGACAAATACATACCAAGTAAAAACAAATACGGAACCAGCATCATAACCCTTGTTAGTTTTACAATAACGGCTGTATCCATTGTAACAGGTGAAACAGCACTTCCAGCAGCAACAACCTGCGCAACTTCATGAATTGTAGAACCTATATATATTCCGAAAAATTCAGGGTTTAAAAGTCCGAGTTTAAACAAAAACGGATATAAAAACATTGAAATTGTTCCAAATAAGACTACTGTCGCAACCGCTAACGAAACCTTATGCGACTTTGCTTTCAATACTGCATCTGTTCCCAAAACAGCAGCAGCACCGCAGACAGATGAACCGATTGCTGTAAGCATACATAAATCTTTATCCAGCTTAAATACTCTTGTTCCAAGATAATACCCGAACAGATAAGTTGTTGTAAGCATTATTATATCAGCAAATAATCCGTCTAAACCCACTGCAAAAATCTGCTGAAACGTTATTCTGAACCCGTATAAAATAATTGCAAATCTCAATATCTTTTTTGAAGAAAACGCAATACCGTTACGAAAACTTTCAGGAATAAATTTGTTTAAAATATTTCCTATAAGCATGCCAACAATTATTGCCAAAGTAAGTGAATTTAAATTTACCGATGTGCAAAAATCACATTTACAGGTGTAATAACATGCCAATGCGAAAAGGGCGCAAAATATAATTCCATTCAATATTTTCTTTATCATTTTTTCTCCAACTATCGTATATTGTAAAATGTTGTAGCGAAAAAGAAAGTCTCGTCATTTGACAAGACTTATAAATATACATTTACCCCACCTATTTTATAACACAAAAGAAAACATTTGTCAACACATATATTTATTATGTTATTTTTAATTCATAATGCTAACAGAACACATTGTAGAAAAAATTGTAGAAAATGGTAGAAAACTCATGAGTTTTCTACAAATATTTGTATAATAAATAGTTTTCTACAAAACCGTTGATTTTATTGAATACTTTTCTACAAAATTTTCTACATAAGAAATCATAATCATAATCATAGTTTCAGATAGTTTTCTACAAATAATGCGAGCTTATTATTATTATTAAATATATTA
>UNSJ01000029.1 GCA_900548405.1 Candidatus Gastranaerophilales bacterium
CCTTGAAACAATCCCTTAAAATCATTAAAAGCCCCAATGTGGCGGGTCAAGCGGCTTAGCTTATTGGGGGGGGGGCAAGTCTCAAAGCTTCTTGATTTTGAATAAACATTGTTCTACCTCCAATTGTTATCAATTATTTACTATTTAATTATTTTTGTCAAGTTATAGTATAATGTGATTATGATTAAATCAGAAATCGTAAAAATTAATAAAATAGAAAATTTTGATAATATATATATTGAAAAAGAATTATCTAAATTGGGCAAAGAGCCTTTACGCTGGGCTGTCACAGGTATGGAACATGATAGCTTGATAATAAGCGTATCATATATTTCTGACTGATTAATATATATTAATACATAATTTGATTTTATTAAGTATCTGATGTACACTTTTTACTAATGATGTTGCCGGGTTGGAATTAAAAAACTTACCGGCAGGTACAAAAACAAATTAAGGAGAATTGGAAATGACACCAAGAAACTTTTTATTCACTTCTGAATCAGTAACAGAAGGTCACCCCGACAAAGTTTGCGATCAGATTTCTGATGCTATTTTGGACGAATTTTTGACAAAATACCCGCAATCACGTGTTGCAGCGGAAACTACCGTAACGACAGGTATGGCTCTTGTATGCGGTGAAATTACTGCTGATTGTTATGTTGATATCCCGTCTGTTGTACGTAATACAATTAAGAATATCGGATATATCGGCAGAGAAGGAGGAGGTTTTGATTACAAAACTTGTGCTGTATTAACAAGTATTGATGAACAATCTTGTGATATCGCAGGAGGCGTAAACAAAGCTTTGGAATCTCGTTCGGATAATGCTGATACAGCTTCTAATGAAACTGAAAATATAGGAGCAGGCGATCAAGGTATTATGTTTGGTTATGCTTGTAACGAAACTCCGGAGTTAATGCCGTTACCTATCAGCTTAGCTCACAAATTATCTTACAGATTGGCTCAGGTTAGAAAACAAGGTATTGTGAATTACTTAAGACCTGACGGTAAATCTCAAGTTACTGTTGAATACGTTGACGGAAAACCTTCAAGAATTCACACAGTTTTGATTTCTACTCAACACGATCCTGAAATTAACGGAGAATGCGACAATCATAAAGTCCAAGAAATAATTAAAAATGATATTAAAAAATACGTAATTGATTATGTATTTGAAAATGAAACAATTAAACTTGACAGCGAAACTAAAATTTTAGTTAATCCGTCAGGACGTTTCGTAGTAGGCGGACCTCAAGGGGATGCAGGCTTAACTGGACGTAAGATTATTGTTGATACATACGGCGGTTATTCTCGTCACGGCGGCGGAGCTTTTTCCGGAAAAGATCCTACAAAAGTTGACCGTTCAGCTGCTTATGCATCACGTTATGTAGCAAAAAATATTGTAGCTGCAGGTTTGGCTGAAAAATGCGAAATCGAATTGGCTTACGCTATCGGTGTTGCAGAACCTATTTCAATCATGGTTGATACGTTCGGAACAGGTAAAATTTCTGATGACAAAATTTCTGAATTGGTTTCAGAAAACTTTGACTTAAGACCTGCTTCAATTATTAATCAGTTTGACTTACGCGGATTGCCTGCTAAAAATAACGGTAAATTCTATCAATTGTTAGCTGCTTATGGTCACATGGGCAGAACTGATATTGATGTACCTTGGGAAAGAACAGATAAAGCTGATGCTTTAAAATCTCAAGCTTGTTCTTGCGGATGCTGTTCTTGTACTAAGTAACAGATAAATGTAACAAGATATAAAAAGGAGAACCCAAAGTTCTCCTTTTTAATTTAAAAGTGAGATTAATTAAATGATTAATAATATTAAAAGCAGTCAATCGTTTACCTCAAAGGTATTTTTTATAGATAATGGTGATGCTTATTCAAAGTTGAGCAACCCCGTTACTCATCCTGATGTAGACTTGCAAGGGCTGCAAAGAGCTGTTACATGGCTTGAAAATAATGATAAAAATGACATTGTTACTATTAAGGTTCTTGATAATAACAATTTTCAATTGCAGGTAAAGCAAATGATTGGCAGCACTGCATTTATAGGAAATGCAAAACTAAATAAGATTAATGCAAAATCGGCTGCTGCAGCTTATTTAGAAGCAAACAAAAATATGTATCCCCTGTCAAGGGCTAAACTTGCTGAATATATTATATAAATTTATTTTTTAGGTTTATCAAATTTAAATTCTAATTTTTCATTTTGTCTTTTTATTAAAATAGCTGCAATAATTGCAGTTGCAGGCACACAGACCAGAATGGCTATACTTCCTGTAATTGCAGAAAGTATTTCTGTTGCAACCTGATTAAGATTAAAGAATTTGTTCATATCGATGTTGCTTGATAATAACACAAGAGGCAATGAGCTACCTAAATAGACAAGTATTAATGTGTTAGACATCGTTCCTATAATATCTCGTCCTACATTCATTCCTGATTTGAACAACTGTTTAACTGACAATGTTTTATCAGTTTCGTAAATTTCATTTACTGTACTTGCGATAGAAACTGCTGTATCCATTAGAGCGCCGAGTGCTGCTATAATCATTGATGCAGAGAGAATTCCCGTGAAGCTTAAATCAGGTCTTGCAGTATATAGAAACATATTTTCTTCACCTGCAAATCCTGTAAGATGTGCAAAGTAAATAGCTAGCATTGATAAGGCACCTGCAAACACTAAACTTATGCTTGTTCCGATTATAGCAGCAGAGCTTTTTGAATTAAACCCGCCGACCAAATAAATTGTAATAACTGTTGAAATTATTCCTGTCAAAACAGCTGATGCAATAGGACAAAAACCGTTTAAAATCATAGGCATCAGCATAAAAAATATTAATGCGAGTGTAGATAGTATTGAAATTATGCTTGTTAAACCTTTTTTTTGTCCGATGATAAGCAGCAAGATACAAAATATTCCCGTAAAAATATATATTTCTGTATTTCTTTGGATATCTGCGATAAATATATCAACATCTTCGGGAGCGGTTACTGTATCAGATACGGGCTCCATGTGTAAAATTACTTTGTCACCTTTTGATAAAGGTATGTCGTATGCGGGGTTTCCTGTAAGCATATTATCGATAATTCTTTCAGAGCCTTTAAAATCGCCTGTGAGAACTCTTACGGTCACTTCTTGTTTTGTTGTCTGCTCACCTTGATTTATGCTTTCTGCATCCTCGTACTTAACATTTTCCACAACTCCTGTTTCTGATTTTAGAATTATTTTGTCATCGGCTTGTGCTGGCAAGCATATTCCTATAATCAAAAATAGTATAAGCAGTAATTTTTTCATGTTTTTCTCCCCTTAATCAACCTTAGGTTAGCATAAAAATAACATTGAAGAAATTGGCAAATAATGTTATAATAATAAAAGAAAAACGAAAGGAGCAATTATGAGAAAATTTAGTAAAAAAGCTGCTACGTCAAGTGGAGAAATTCAGACAGAGCTCCAATGTGACTACGCACGTAGTGTCGGGGGGGGGGCAACCGTTTAAGCTCCAACCGTAAAGGATTTACTCTTGCTGAAGATGCTACGCATGTAGCCATGTTGAACAGTCAACGCCGTTTCGGATTTACTCTCGCAGAAGTATTGGTCACACTTGGCATTATTGGAGTGGTTTCAGCAATGACAGTTCCGTCTTTGATGCAGAACTATCAGCGTCAAAGCTATGTAACTCAGCTGCATAAGGTTTATAATGAGATGCAGCAGGCATTTGAACGTTATAAATCTGATAACAATGCGATAAATTTACGAGAAGCCGGCATGAATGATCAGACTTCTGTAAATAATTTTGTTAATACTTATTTTAAAGTTGTTAATAGCTGTTTAGATCCTAATGAAATAAAACCTTGTTTTGATAATCCGGAAAATTACAGAAAAATATCAGGTGAATCTGCAGATGCTTTTGATAATAATAACGAAGATGAAGGTACAGGTATGAGCTTTACATTGGCAAGCGGAGCATCTATTCGGCCCTGGAAACCAAATAACCGTTCAGATTTAACTTTTATTGTTGCAGTTGTTGATGTAAACGGTCCAAAACCACCCAATATATACGGAAGAGATTTTTTTGAAATGTGTATTGATGTTGATGGAAATATAGACGGATGCTTTAAAAGCGGCGGAGATGCAGCAATGTCTTTACCATTGACGACAGAACAACGTGAAGATTTATTTAATTCCTATTGCTTAGGCGGTGGAAATTCTCTCGTAGGATGTTTTGGTAAAATTCTAAATGATAATTGGCAGATGACTTATTAAAATAAATTTTGCTGTTCTGATATTTTGATATCTTTGTAGCCCAGATGTCTGTATGTCGCGGGGGAAACTTTTCTTCCTCGCGGTGTACGTTGCAATAAACCTGCTTGCAATAAAAACGGTTCACAAACATCCTCAATTGTTCTAACATCTTCTCCGATGGCTGCTGCAATCGTTTCAATTCCGACAGGACCGCCGTCGTATTTTTCGATAATAAGCTTTAGAAGGCTTCTGTCAGTGTTATCAAGTCCGTAGTTATCAATTTTTAGAATATCCAGTGATTTGTTTGCTATGTCTTCTGTAATTTTGCCGTCATGTTTTACAAGCGCATAATCAGAAACTCGTTTTACAAGACGGTTTGCAATACGCGGAGTCCCTCTGGAACGTTTTGCAATAGCATAAGCTCCGTCTTCTGTGATTTCAATATTCATGCTGTTCTTGTAATTACTTGCGAAAGTTCATCTTCTGTGTAAAATTCCAGTCTGTGAATAATTCCGAAGCGGTCGCGAAGCGGTCCTGACAATTCTCCGGCTTTAGTAGTTGCGCCGATTAGAGTGAATTTAGGAAGCGGCACGCGTAAAGTTTTTACGGTTTGGCTTTTCCCTGTTGTCATGTCAAGGAAAAAATCTTCCATTGCAGGGTAAAGAATTTCTTCCGCAACTTTGTTTAATCTGTGAATTTCATCAATGAATAAAATTTCTCCGCCTTTTAATGACATCAAAATCCCGATAATATCACGCGGGCGCTCTAACGCGGGAGCTGATGTGATTTTAATATCTACACCCATTTGCTCGGCTATAACACCTGCAAGAGTAGTTTTTCCAAGTCCCGGAGGGCCGTAAAAAAGCAGGTGGTCTAAAGGCATTTCTCTTTTTTTTGCAGCTGCAATTGATATTTTCAAAGTTTCTTTAAGTGATGACTGACCAATATATGTATCAAAAGATTTTGGTCGGATGCAGTTTTCAAAATTTTTATCAAATTCTATGCTCTCCGCTTTTACAACAGGATTTTTTTTGAACCCGTCATTATGCTCTTTTGGCTTTTGAATATCGTTGTCGTCAGAAATTATGCTCATTGTTTTTCCTTTAATTTTATGATAGCATAAAGTTAAGTTTAGAGAAAATTATTAAGAAAAGGGAGTATAAACATGAAAGTATCAGAACGTTTAGAAAAAATACCTCCGTATCTTTTTGCGGAAATTGACAGAAAAATAGATGAAGCAAAAGCAAGAGGTATAGATATTATAAGTTTAGGTATCGGTGATCCTGATACACCTACATTGCAGCCTGTAATTGATGAAATGCACAAGGCTATTGATAATCCTAAAAACCATGATTATCCGCCTTATAACGGTACAGCTTCATTTAGAAAAGCTGCTTCTGATTGGATGAAAAAACGTTTTGGTGTTGATGTTGATGCTGATAAAGAAGTTTTGGCAAATATTGGTTCAAAAGAAGCTATTGCTCACGTTTTCTTTGCTTTTGTAGATAAAGGTGATTATACTCTTGTTCCTGATCCGGGATATCCCGTTTACAAAAATGCTACTATTTTTGCAGGCGGAACTCCTTATCAAATGCCTTTGTTGGAAGAAAACGGATTTTTACCGGATTTTGACAGAATACCTGAAGATGTTGCAAAAAAAGCAAAACTTATGTTTTTAAACTATCCAAATAATCCTACAAGTGCGGTTGCAGATTTGGATTTCTTCAAAAAAGCAGTAGATTTTTGTAAAAAATATGATATTTTGTTATGTCATGACATGGCTTATTGCGAAATGACATTTGACGGTTACAAAGCTCCGTCTGTTTTGGAAGTTGAGGGTGCAAAAGATGTTGCAATCGAGTTTTACTCTCACTCTAAATCATACAATATGACCGGATGGAGGGTTGGTTTTGTTGCAGGTAATGCAGATGCAATCAAAGCTTTGGGAACTATCAAAAACAACATTGATTCTGGTACGTTCAAAGCTATTCAGGATGCTGCCGTTGCTGCATTTAATGTTGAGCAGTCATGCATTGATAACTTAAATAAAATGTATCAGGAAAGACGTGATGCTGCTGAAGAAGGTTTTAGAGAATTAGGCTGGGATATTAAGCCGTCTAAAGCAACTTTCTATTTGTGGCTTCCTGTTCCAAAAGGTATGACATCTGAAGAATTTGTTACAGTGATGCTTGAAAAAGCTCATGTTGTTGTGCCGCCGGGAAACGGATACGGTAAATACGGAGAGGGATATTTCCGTGTTGCTTTAACAAAGGATGTTGAAACAATTAAAGAATGTATCAGAAGAATGAAAGAAGCAGGAATTAGATACAATTAATATACTCTGTTTGTATGAGTTTATTTCCTTGTTTCAAATCAGCTTGCGTGGTATAATTTTCTTATGGAATGTCCAAAATGCGGTTTAGAAATTGATGACAAAGCAATGGTTTGCCCTAATTGCAAAAAGGTGCTTAAACTTGCATGCCCGATTTGTAAGACGATTAATACAAGTAACACTTGCAGAAAATGCGGTTATGTAATTATCACCAAATGCAACAACTGCGGAAAAATCAACCAAACCATTACTAAAAAATGTAAAAAATGCGGATTTGATACCGAAAAAAGTGTTGTTATGAATGAATCCAATACGGATGATTTTGTAATGCTTACTATTGATTTCCCGAATATGGATGAAATGAAAACGCATTTGGGCTCTGCCAAGCTTCTTAATAAATTTAAAGTAAATCTTGATAAGATTATTTTGGACTACACAAAATCAATAGGGCTAAGAAGACAGCTTATCGGAAAAACTTACGTTATAAGATGTGATAAAGATTACACTTTTAACAGCTCGGCAGCTACTGCAGTTAAAACAGCTATTGAACTTTTAAACCGTATTACTGCAATGAACTGTAAGCTGACTCAAAAGAAAAATGCATCAATCAGGTGCAATATGTTTTTATTGAAAAGAAGTATTGATTCCGATCCAAATGATTATCAATCAGGATTTAATATCAGTCTTTTAAACCAAAATGCAAAAACAAAAGAAACTAAAATTTTGAACACATTCCAGGTACTTACAGATGATGAAGTCAGTGATGCTTTAGATGCCGAATATAAAGTTTCACCTCTTAACTCTGTAATGATTAATGATGAAATGGTCATGTTCTATGAGGTTGATTTAAGAGAGTTTGTTAAAGTTGAATATCCTGAGGAAGAAGAAGAACAGGAAATCGAAATTCCTAACTTTGTGCAAAATATGCTTGTAGAACAAGATAAACTCGATGGTCAGGCTTTAAATAATCTTGATTCACCCGGTGATCCTGATGCAATTTACGATATAGAAACAATTAATTTTGATGAGATTAATTGTGAATTTATGAGAACAGAAAATATTGATGTTCTTTTCCACATTCTGAACAAATTCCAAACTATTCCTAAGGGTATCCTTGCAATTAAGACAGCAGAACTGTACAAGCCGTATTCTCTGAAGGTTTTAAATGCAGCTGCGGATACAGGCAAATTTAATAACATAATCTCTTTAACCTGTTACGATGAAATGAAATATTCGCCGTATTCTTTCTTTAGAGATTTGGTTTCTGCAATTTTTGAATATACTGTTTCTCAAAAATTGTTTTTCCAAAATGATTTTTCAATGTTTGCATCGGTTGATCCTGACGGTTTAATCAGAGATTTGATTACATTGCAGCAAAGAGGCTCTGATAATACGGAAGACACAAGATATGTTTATTTTGATATTTTCCTGACGCTTTTGCAGATTATTCCTAAAACCTTAATTTTTATTGAAGATTTTGATAAAATAGATGCAAGTTCTTATGATGTTTTGAAATTCTTGTTTGAAGCTTTTGAACAACTGGATATAAGCTTCTTGTTAACTTATAATAAAGATTTTTCATTGCATAAAGATTGCCATTTCTTGTTGAGCAAACCATATTACACTGAAATTTCTTTAAAGCCTACTCCGTTTGAGAAGATGATTGAGGAAAACAAGATTTATTACAGAAATATCTTGAGTAATTTCTATTTCCAAAGGATTGCTAAATACTCTTGCGGCAGCATTCTGTTCATAGATATTGCAATTCAGTATCTGATTGAATCAGGTGTTTATGCGGCTGATGATGACAGTATTGAAATGATTAATCCTAAAACCATTATCATTCCTTCAAACTTGGACAGACTTGTTGCCAGACGTTTAAATCTTTTGCAGGATGATGCTGATGCTATGAAGTTCTTAACTTCTGTTGTTCTTTTGGGAACAAGAATTGATATGGGAACTATTGAAAGCTTAGGTTATGAAAATGTTAATGAAATAATTGAAAAACTTACTAATATGGGATATATGTATCAGTATAATAACTGTATTTACTTCCCTAATTATAATCTTTTAAGGGATAATCTGCTTACAACAATAAGCAAAATATATTTGAAAGAAGTCGCAGAAGAATTATTTGAAAAAATATTTAATCCTGATATGCCAAGCCCTGTTAAAGCTTATTTATACGGTTTGTTAGAAGACTATGATAACGAACGTTTGCAATGGGAACAGCTGGCGCAGGTAAACTTGTCTTTAGGTGATTTCAGCTCTTACTTGAATTGTACAAACAAGATTTTGCAAATTCTTGATAAAAATAACGATCCTGAACGTCAGGAAGAAATTGATACATATAAATTGCAGTTATATGAAAATATTTCTAATAACTTATACGAATACGTTCCTGACAAAACAGCGGAAATTGCAGAAGTTACATTGAAAAATATGGAGAAATCAACTGATATAGATAAAATCATTGTGCTTTGTAATAAAATGATTAACGGTTCTTTGTATGCCGGCAATTACACACATGCTCTTGAACTTACCCATAAAGTATTGTCATTGCTGCCGCCGTCATCATTAAATCCGAATGATGAAAATTTCAACAGTTATTTTTTCCTTATGTCAATGATTCATATTCAAATTCTTTTTAATATCGGGGCTCTGGTTGATGCTTTGGATGTAGGATACAAAGTTTTAAATATAATTAACAGAGATACTATTGATAAGTTAAAACCTGAGTACATGTCAAAAGAGGACTTTATCGGTTTTGTAACTGATTCTGTCGGATATGTGGCGTTGGCAAATGTTTTATTGCTTGTCGGCAATGTTCAGGAATTTTTGAAAATTGTACGCTCTGATTTGGATTTTATACCGAAATCTTATGATATATTTATTACGCTTCAAGATTTGCTTCACGGAGTAAAGACTAATCCGACAGTTCAGCAGATTGATGCAAATGACAGATTTGGCGGTGTAATTCTGCATACAATAAACGCTTTTGTTAACTTTACGGGTGATTATAAATTGTTTGCAGAAGATATTTACAGAGCAAAAGTAATAGCAAAAGATAACAGGCTTCATCAGCTGGAATTATTCTGTGATTTGCTTATCGGATATGCTTATTTGCAGCTGGAATCTTATAAGAAAGCTGATGCTATTATTTATCAAATTATTAAGGCTGCAAATGAAAAGGGTATGACTACACTGCTTTATGTTGCATGGTATGTTATGAGTGAACTTCATTTACGCCAGCACAAATATGATGTAGCGTTCGGAATTGTTAACAATTCTTTAATTCAGCTTGAAAAGAATAATACAACAAGCGAATATTTGTTAATGCTGTTTAAATATAATATGTTCAAGATACTTATGTTTAAGAAACAGCCTGATAAAGCTGAGATTTGTATGGGACATGCTCAATATATTGCCCAAAAGTATGGTGTTAATTTTATTTTTGATACTGATGCTTCGCATTACATTCCTATTGAGGAAGACAATGTTGAAGAAGCATTCACTGAACCTGTATCTGATACTGCAACTATTGATGATTTGCTGTAAGTTAAATAAATTATTACTTCCTTGATTAAATCATATCCGCTTGTTATAATAACAATGAAGTAAGGGAGGGTTTATGAAAGTTTTATTTGCAGCAGCAGAAGTGGCACCTTTTTCTAAAGCGGGCGGTCTTGCCGATGTTGTAGGAAGCTTGCCAAAATATTTGGAAAATGATGCTGAAATTGCTATATTTACGCCGTTACACGGGCTTATTGATATTAATAAATATGAAATAAAAGAACTTGAAAACTCTGCTTTATGGCTGACTTTCAATGGAAAAGGACACAAGTTCAGATTGTTTATGTGTAAACTTCCCGGAACCGATATTAATGTGTTTTTTGTGCATAACGACTGGTATTTCAGCTGTTTTAAAGATGTTTATCCGAAGTGGCTTGATCCTGAATATGAACACGAAAGGTATATAGCTTTTTCCCTTGCCGTTATGGAATATGCAAAACTGTTAAACTTTAAAGCCGATATAATCCATGCAAATGACTGGCATACTGCAATGATTCCTGTATATTTGCACAGTAATTACAGATACGATGAATTTTGGAAAAATACAAAAACAGTTTTTGAAATTCATAACCTTGCTTATCAGGGAGTTTGGTTTGAAAGCGTGCTCGATTTTGCCAATATGCGCAAAGATATCGTATATAATGAATGGGGTGTGGAGCATTATGGCAAAGTTAATTGGATGAAAGGTGCAATAAATTATTCTGATAAAGTTATTGCAGTTTCTCCAAACTATGCACGTGAAATAGTAACCGGCGAATACGGCGAGGGAATGGACTATACTCTTCGTATGAACCAACATAAAATTGTAGGTATTCTAAATGGTATAGACTACGATGTATTTAATCCTAAAACTGATAAAACTATTGTTAAAAAATATGATTATAAATCTTTAAAACATAAAGAAGAAAACAAGAAAAAGCTTTGTGAAGAATTCGGACTAAAATATAATCCTGAAAGACCTTTGTACGCAATGGTTTCTCGTTTGGTTGAGCAAAAAGGTATTGATTTAATCAAACAGGCTGAAAACGATTTAAAAGGTTTAAATGCAGATTTTGTATTTTTAGGAAGCGGTAATTCTGATTACGAAAACCTTTTAATATGGCTTTCAAATAATACTTCCAACATCCGTTCTTACATTGGTTACAGAGCCGATTTAGCAAACCTGATATATGCAGGCAGTGACTTTTATCTTATGCCTTCAAAATTTGAACCTTGCGGATTAAGCCAATTAATTGCAATGAAATACGGTTCACTTCCTGTTGTTAGAGCTACGGGCGGGCTTGAAGATACTGTTACTGGCTATCCTTTAGCTGATTCTACCGGATTTAAGTTCTGGGGATATTCAGGTTGGGATATGATGCAGGCAATATATTGCTCAATGGGTGTTTACCAGGATAAGTTTACTCTTGATGCCATGAGAAAAACTGCTATGCAGTCAGATTTTTCTTGGAGAAGAAGTTCTCAACAATACTTAAATTTATATCGCGAATTAATTTGACATATTTTCAAATAAAGTTCAAAATATTGGTATGCAAAATGGAAAATTTGATTATTTAAAATTGCATATTTCAGTTCTTTTGGCAGGTTTTACAGGTATGTTTGCCAAACTTATTTCGCTGAATGAAGTCTTAATTGTTTGGTACAGAATGTTTTTTGCACTTATTTTATTTGTCGTTATGCTTATGATAATGAAAAAAAGACCTGTTGAAACTCTTTCGGGAGCGTTAAAAATAGGTGGCTTGGGTGCACTTTTGGCAATCCATTTGATGTTCTTTTTCGGTAGTATTAAGTATTCAAATGTGTCAATAGGTGTTGTTTGTTATTCTTTAGTCGGATTTTTTACAGTGCTTTTTGAACCTCTGATACAAAAAACAAAATTCTCTTTTGTAGAACTTTTTTACAGTCTGATTGCTGTTGCGGGAATATGGCTGATATTCAGCTTTGATGCAAGTTTCAGGTTCGGTATTATTCTTGGTGTGATTTCTGCTGCTCTGTTTGCACTTTATACGCTGTATAATAAAATCCTTGAAGTCGGCAAATCAACAAGATGTATGCTGTTTTATGAGCTTCTTGGCGGGGCTTTGTTTATGACGGTATTTTCGCCTGTATATCTTTATTTTTCTCCTGTATCCAGTATTTTACCAGTGGGTGTTGACTGGTATTGGCTGATTATATTGGCATTCTTTTGTACGGTTCTGCTTTATTTGATTCATATTTCCGTACTTAAAACTCTTTCAGCTTTTACAGTAAGCTTGACAGGAAACCTTGAACCTGTTTATGGAATTTTATTCGCTATTTTATTTTTTGGAGAAGCCCATGAGCTTTCGCTTTCGTTTTATATAGGAATGATATTAATTTTGCTTTCTGTATTCTTGCAGTCTTTCATGAAAAACAAATCATTTAATTTTAAGTTTACAAACGTTGATAAAGCTTGAAGAATTTGTTATAATTATAATGTAAATTATAGAAAGGAGCATTTATGAGAAAATTTAGTTATGTCGGGGGGGGGGCAACCGTTTAAGCTCCTATAATAATGGTTTCACGCTTGCAGAGGGCACTAAGTGCGTAGCCACGTTAAAAGATAATCGTTTTAGTGCGTTTACCCTGGCGGAAGTTTTGATCACACTTGGTATTATCGGAGTAGTGGTGGCATTGACTATGCCTGCATTGATTGCTAATCACAGAAAAAATGTTGTTGAAACCAGATTAAAACATTTTTATTCAACAATAAATCAGGCTATTACTCTATCAGAAGTTGAACATGGTGATAAAAATACCTGGCAGCCTGAAGATACTGAAGATTTTTGGAACAATTACATAAGCCCTTATATAAAATACCTTAAAGCCGAAAATTCTGACGATGGTCAGTATAAAGTTGTTTATTTACCTAACGGCAGTTTGTTCGCCGTTGATGTTTTTTCATCAAAGAACTCGGATGGTTCTATAAATTATCAATCTTATGGCGGTCATTTTATTTTCTATCCTGAAGCTAAAAATTATAAATCTAAATCTAATCCATTTTCATCTTTTGGTGCTAAATATTTTCGATTTGCATTCTGGCCTAACGAAGATCTCGACATATTTAAATATCATAAAAATAAAGGTGTCGAACCATATCTTGCAAACTGGAATGGTAATGAAGATGCATTATACACAAATGAAAGGTTCGGCTGCAATGAAACAGGAAACGGGTCTTGGTGCACAGCAATTATAATGCGTAACGGCTGGAAAATCCCTGATGATTATCCGTTAAGATATTAAATTAAAACGACCGCTTAATAAGCGGTCGTTTTAATATTAGTTATATATTTTTTTGTTTAAATCAGATTTTCTAATTCTGACATTTTCAGGTGTAATTTCAACCAGTTCATCTTCAGCAATGTATTCCATACATTCTTCCAGTGACATTTCTTTATGAGCTTGAAGGGTTACCATAACATCAGCTGTTGCACTTCTCATATTTGTTAACTTTTTAGTTTTGCAGATATTTACTACAATGTCTTGAGGTTTGTTGCATTCACCGATAATCATACCTCTGTAAACTTTTGTTTTAGGGGTTACAAAGAATGTTCCTCTGTCTTCGTATTGTGCCAATGCGTAAGGAATAGCTTCGCCCTGTTCGTGAGCAATAATTGAACCGTTTCTTTGACGTGGAATATCGCCTGCAAAAGGTCTGTAGTGCAAGAATGTATGATACATAATGCCTTCACCACGTGTCATTCTTATAAATTCGCTTCTGAAACCAATAAGTCCTCTGGCAGGAATATGGAATGTAAGATTAGTTCTACCGTTAGAAGTCATCATATCTTTCATTTCGGCTTTGCGACCCGCTAAGCGCTCAATTGTGCTTCCTGCGTAAACTTCAGGAACATCAACAATTAAATTTTCATAAGGTTCACAATTTTCACCGTTAATTGTTTTGAAAATTACTTCAGGTTTGGAAACCTGAAATTCGTATCCTTCACGGCGCATGGTTTCGATTAAGATTCCCAAATGTAATTCGCCTCTGCCTGAAACTCTGAAAACATCGGTGCTTTGAGTATCTTCAACACGTAAACTTACGTTCTTTTCAAGTTCATCATACAATCTTTTTCTGATTTGACGTGATGTAACAAATTTACCTTCTGTACCTGCAAACGGACTGTCGTTTACAGAGAAATTCATCTGTAAGGTAGGTTCGTCAACTTTGATTAACGGTAATGGCTGAGGATTGTTTAAAGAACAAATACTTTCACCTATTTGAATATCTGAAAAACCTGCAATGCCGACAATGTCGCCTGCAAAAGCTTCTTCAATTTCTACGCGTCCCAAATCGTGGAAGCCGTATAGCTTTGTAATCTTACCGCGCTCTTGAGAGCCGTCTGCGTGAACAACGCATACCTGCTCTTGGGATTTAACAGAACCGTTTTCTATACGTCCGATAACAATTCTTCCAACATATTCGTTGTAGTCAAGAGTTGTTGCTCTGAATTGGAATGATTTAGATGCATCACCTGTCGGAGGTTGAATATTATCTAAAATACAATCCAAAAGCGGTGTCATATCTTTTCGTTCATCATCCAAATCTTTAATAGCAAAACCGTTTAAGCTGCTTGAGAAAATAAAAGGAAAGTCAATTAAATCTTCTCTGTCAGTTAATTCCGTAAATAAATCAAAAACTTTGTCCAGAGCTGTTAAAGGTTCACCTGCCGGTTTATCTATCTTGTTAATTACAACAATAATTCTTAAACCAAGCTCTAAGGCTTTTGATAATACAAATCTTGTTTGAGGCATCGGTCCTTCAGCCGCATCAACGATTAATAATGCACCATCAACCATTCCGAGTACACGTTCTACTTCGCCGCCGAAATCCGCGTGACCGGGAGTATCAATAACATTAATTTTAGTGTTTTTGTAGTTAATAGAAATGTTTTTGGAAAGGATTGTAATGCCTCTTTCTCTTTCCAAATCATTACTGTCCAATACACGTTCCTGTACCTGCTGGTTTGTTCTGAATGCTCCTGCTTGTTTTAAAAGACAATCAACAAGAGTTGTTTTGCCATGGTCAACGTGAGCGATAATCGCTATGTTTCTTATATTTTCGTTTTGTGTCGTCATTTTTCCGCCATTTGTATTTTTATTAAGTAACAAGTAAAGTGTAAACTTTACACTCATATTTTATCTTAGAGATAATTATTTTTCAAGTTTAATGTGTAGTTTTGTGTGGTTTGTAAGCTATATAAGCAAATGTTAAACAGAAAATCCCAAATAGAATTCCGAATCCCATTGTGCTTCTGTATGCTGTTAAAAACGCTAAATCATAAATTTTTCCTTCTTCAAGGAAAATATTTTTAAATGTTTCAAAAAGTGTTATTGTAACCGCAACGCCTAAAATGTTACCGAGATTTCTAGATAATGCAAGAATTCCGGATGCAATTCCAAGTTCATCTTTATGCACGCTTGTCATTATAGCATTATTTGAAGGTGATTGGAAAAGTCCGTTTCCTATACCCATTAGTCCTGATGCAAAAACAAGCTGCCACATTTGTACATTTTTATCATACATTGCATACATTATTAATGCCATTATGTATACAACAGGACCTGCGATAGTGAGGTATCGGCTGCCGTATTTTCCTGATAATCTTCCGCTGATAGGTGCAATAACGGATAAAGTTACAGAATAAGGCAGTATTAAAAGTCCTGTTATCAAAGGATTATATTCTAAGATTTCCTGCAGGAAAAACGGAAGCAAAATACTGTTTGTAAACATTGCCATATATGAAGTCATTACAGCAAGGTTTCCAAAAGTGAAAGATTTGATTTTAAATAATGAAAAATTTATCAGAGGGTAATTAATTTTATGATCTCTAAAATAAAATAATCCTCCGAATATTAATGTAATAACGCCTAATGCAATGATTTTAACAGAGCCCCAGCCCCAGCTGTGACCTTCCGATATTGCCAATAGTAATGCAAAAAGGCTTATTGTAAAATATATGAATCCTTTGTAATCGAATTTAAAATTCTTTCTATCTGTTTTAACGTTATGAGGAAGCATTTTCCAAGCATAATATGCCCCTGCAAGAGCAACAGGAATGCAAGGCACAAATACAGAGTGCCAGCCGAATGAATTAATAAGTATACCTCCCAATGCAGGACCGCTCATTCCGCCGAGTGCAACTATGCATCCGTTTAAACCCAGTGCCTTTCCTCTGCGTTCGTTTTTGAAAATTCCTGCAATTATAGCCTGAGCGTTAGAAAGCATTATAGATGCACCGAGAGCTTCAAGACATCTGTATGCTACCAACAGAAGGAAGCTTGGAGCTGTGGTATTTAAAAATGCTCCTATTGCAAAAATTGAAAAACCTATGGAATAAAGTTTATTTTTGGGAAATATATCTCCGAGTTTTCCAAAAAACGGCAGAAATACTGTTAAAACAAGCATATAAGCAACCATAACCCATTGAATTTGTGTCATGGTAACATTTAAATCGACTGACATAGGATATAATGCCAAATTTACCGTTGTAGAGTCCAGCATGGCAATAAAATTGCCAATTGCAGCTATTACAAACATTGTCCATTTTATCTCTTTGGTCGTCATAGTTTAATTTTAACATGAATAGCAGTTTGTGAAACACAAAAAAGACGGGTTAAACTATTCCCGTCTAAAAACTTTTTTCATTGTGCTAAGCACCTTTCATTCCTTCTCCCAAATATTAGCTTTTAAAGCGGGAGTTTTTCTAATAATATAGCATCTTTTATTTTCTTACCCAATTTTCAATAATTCTTAACGGAGCACGTGTAATTGCTAATGCCCATGAAGGAAGGTTTTTGGTAATAACGCTTCCCGCACCTACGTTTGTTCCTTCTTCAACTTCTACCGGAGCTACAAGTACTGTGTTTGAACCTATTTTTACATCGTTTTTCAACACAGTTTTACTTTTTACTTTTGTTAAAGGATTGTAATTTGCCGTAATAGTTCCCGCACCGATGTTTACGTTAGAACCGATTTCGCAATCTCCGATGTAGCTTAAGTGTCCTGCGTTTGTATTGTGGTCGATTTTTGCTTTTTTAACTTCAACAAAGTTACCGATTTTGCAGTTATCCGCGATTTCTACATCCCCTCTTAAATGAGCGCAAGGACCGATTTTGCAGTTATTGCCGATTTTGTTTTTACCTTCAATGTATGTTGCAGGATAAATTGTCGTATCCGCACCTATTTCTGTATCTTCTGAAATCCAGGTGCTGTCAGGATCAACAATCGTTACACCGTTGTCCATTAATTTATTTAGTTTTCTTTTATTCATTAATTTAGTTGCGGTTGCAAGATTTGAACGTGAGTTGATACCGTAAATTTCTTCATTATTCTCCATAATGTAAGCATTTACATTTAGATTGTTTTTCTTACCCCATTCAATGATATCTGTTAAATAATATTCTCCTTGAGCATTATTGCTGGTTAATTGGCAGAATGCCTGCTTGATTTTGTTCCAATTCAAACAGTAAATTCCTGCATTAACTTCTTTTACTGCTTTTTGCTCCGGAGTTGCATCTTTTTCTTCAACAATACATTTTAGTGAGTTATCCTTTTCTCTGATAATTCTTCCGTAATTTGCCGGATTTTCAAAAATTGTGCTCATAACTGTTAAGTCAGAGTTATTTGAATTGTGGTAATCAATGAATTTTTTCAATGTATCTTCTGTAATTAGAGGTGTATCTCCGCAAAGAATAATAACCTGTCCGTCAAAGTTTTCTAAAGACGGACAAACCATTGAAACAGCATGACCTGTTCCTAATTGAGGAGTTTGAAGAACTGTTTTAGCGTTTTTATATTCTTTTTGAACGTATTCAGTAACTTCTTCGGCGTGGTGTCCAACAATTACAAACGACTCGTTAACAATATTTTTTACATTATCTAAAACATATCCCAGTAAAGGTTTTTCAAAAATTTTGTGTAAAACTTTCGGGGTATTTGATTTCATACGTGTGCCTTTACCGGCAGCCAATATTACGGCTTTAATCTCCATTTATTCTCTCCTTCTAATATAATAATTTTACTATTTTGATTGATTTGTGTCAAATTATATGCTAATTTACAGATATGGAAAATAAGAAAATAGCTGCTGTGGCTATGAGCGGTGGAGTAGACAGTTCCGTAACAGCTTTATTGTTACAGCAAAAAGGATATGAAGTTATAGGTATTACGGGTAAAATGGTTGATACCCAAGCAGCGGATACTGTTGTTAAAAATGCAAAACGTGTGGCTGATATGCTCGGTATAAGGCATGAAGTTTGTGATGTTACCGCAAAGTTTTCACAAAAAGTCATAAGCTATTTTGAAAATGAATATAAGAGCGGAAAAACTCCAAATCCTTGTATAATGTGTAATCAGTTTATTAAGTGGGGTGAACTGTTTGATTTTGCCTGTGATAAATTAGGTGCTGATGTTTATGCAACAGGGCATTATGCGGATATAAAGTATGAAAACGGGATTTATAAACTTTATCCTGCAAAAGATGAACACAAAGACCAGCTTTATTTCTTATACAGGTTAGGACAAAAGCAATTATCTAAAACGATTTTCCCTCTTTATCATTATAATAAGTCGGAAGTAAAGCAGATGGCTGTTGACTTTAATCTGCCTCCAAAAGATTCAAAGGAAAGTCAGGATATATGTTTTATTCAAAAGCCTATGACAACAAAAAAATACCTCACAGATAAATTTGGTTCTGAAAAAGGTGATTTTATCGATATTCTTACAGGTAAAAAATGGGGTGAACATTCCGGCTGCTACCAATACACAATAGGTCAAAGAAAAGGTATCGGAATTGCTGCTCCTTATCCTTTGTATGTAATTGATATTGATGCTGAAAAAAATATTGTGTATGTTGGAAGAGAAGAAGATAACTATAAAAAGAATTTAACTATAAAAGGAATAAATTTAACTTATCCGATAGATAATAGTGAATTTGATGCGTGGGTTAAAATTCGATATAATATGGAGCATAAAAAAGCTCGTGTAAGATTATATGATGACAGTGCAGATGTCGAATTTTACGAACCTGTTAACTCAATAACTGCAGGTCAGGCAGGTGTGTTCTACGATATTAATGATAAACATTTAATAGGCGGCGGCTGGGTTATTAAATAAGCTTTACTTTTATTTTTGAAGTTTTATCATGTCGTTAAGTCTAAGGAGGAGAACTATGTATAATCCTAAATCACATGATGCTGATGAATTTATATGTCATGAAGAAGTCTTGGAATCTTTAAAATATGCAGAAGATAATAAAAATAACCTTTCGGTTATTGATAAAATCCTGGATAAAGCAAGATTAGGAAAAGGGCTTAATCATAGAGAGGCTATAATTTTGTTAGAATGTGATGACGAGGAGAAAAATAAAGAAATTTTTTCTCTTGCCGAACAAATTAAAAAGGATTATTACGGAAATCGCATAGTCTTATTTGCTCCTCTTTATTTATCAAATTATTGTGTTAACGGATGCGTTTACTGTCCTTACCACGCTAAGAATAAACATATTCCAAGACGCAAGCTTTCTCAGGAAGAAATCAAAAAAGAGGTTACAGCGCTTCAGGATATGGGGCATAAACGCCTTGCAATCGAAGCAGGAGAAGATCCGGTTAATAACCCGATAGAGTATATTCTAGAATCTATTAATACGATTTACAGTGTAAAACATAAAAACGGTTCAATAAGACGTGTAAATGTTAATATTGCAGCTACAACCGTTGAAAACTATAAAAAACTTCACGAAGCAGGAATTGGTACATACATCCTGTTTCAAGAAACTTATAATAAAAAAAGTTATGAAGAATTACATCCGACAGGTCCTAAACATAATTACAAATACCACACTGAAGCAATGGACAGAGCTATGCAGGGCGGTATAGACGATGTAGGACTTGGTGTATTATTCGGATTGGAATCTTATAAATACGAGTTTACAGCACTGTTAATGCATGCAGAACACCTTGAAGCAGTTTATGGTGTAGGTCCTCATACCATAAGTGTTCCGCGTATTAAGAAAGCTGATGACATTGATCCTGATGCTTTTGACAACGGTATAGATGATGATACATTTGCAAAAATTGCTGCTTGTATTAGAATTGCAGTGCCTTATACAGGCATGATAGTTTCAACAAGAGAAAATGCAAGCTGCAGAGAACGCTTGCTTCATCTGGGAATTTCTCAAATCTCAGGCGGCTCAAAAACAAGTGTGGGAGGATATTTTAACCCTATGCCTGAAAAGGAAGATTCTGCTCAATTTGATGTTTCAGACAGAAGACCTTTGGATGAAGTTATAAAATGGTTAATACAGCTCGGTTATCTGCCAAGTTTTTGTACTGCTTGCTATGGCAGCGGAAGAACAGGCGACAGATTTATGGAAGTTTGTAAAAACCAGCAGATACATAATTTCTGTCACCCTAATGCTATTCTCACTCTAAAAGAATATCTTGAAGATTATGCATCAGAAGAAACTAAAAAATTAGGGTACGATTTAATAGCTAAAGAAGTTGAAACTTTAGAGGCTGATAATATCAAGAAAACTGTTAAAGAAGATTTGGTTAAAATCGAATGCGGCGGCAGAGATTATAAGTTTTAATAACTTATTTAGTCTTATCAACACCCGGTGCATCTTTAATTACAAACGGTCTTACAAAAGCAAATGTTCCATAAAGAGCAGTCAGAATTCCTGCAGCTAAAAGAGTATTTTTTGTTTTTGGATGTTTGGTAAATATTCCGCTTAAACTGGTAAGCGCAGTTCCTGCCATAAATCCTAAATATCCTTTAAATATTGTTCTTGGAACCACAACAGTGTCATTCATATCTGCAGAATTTTTAGTGCAGGTATGAAATTTTTCCAGAAAACCTTCACGCTTTTGAGAAGTTTCATTATTAAAACTCGGATGACTCTTACATATACCTATCTTACTCACTAACATATAATGATAATAACTTATATCATTTAATTTTTCAATTATAAATTAACTTTTTCTTAACATTTCAAAACGACTACCTACTTGATTAGTTTTTTTGTTAATGATATAAGTTACATGTTAAAGTTTTACAAAAGAAAGGGAGTAAAAACTTATGGTAAACGTAGCAATTAACGGTTTTGGTAGAATCGGCCGTAATACATTAAGAGCCGCTATCGAAGAAGGTATTTTTGACAAAATTAATTATGTAGCAATCAATGACCCCGGTTTAACACCAGCTCAAGCTGCTCATATTTTCAAATATGATTCAGTTCAAGGTAAATTCTGTGGTGATGTAGAAGCTTATGATGAAGGTATTATCATCAACGGTAAAAAAATTAAATTCTTTGCAGAAAAAGATCCTGCTCAATTACCTTGGAAAGACCTTGGTGTTGAAGTTGTTGTTGAATCAACAGGTTTCTTTACAGATGCAACTAAAGCTAAGGCTCACTTAGATGCCGGTGCTAAAAAAGTTATCATCTCAGCTCCTGCTAAAAACGAAGACAAAACTATCGTTCTTGGTGTTAACGGTAATGAATACGATCCTGCAAAACACGATATCATTTCTATGGCATCTTGTACTACTAACTGCTTAGCTCCGGTAGCTAAAGTTGTTATGGATAAATTCGGTATCGTTAAAGGTTTAATGACTACTGTTCACTCTTACACAGGCGACCAAAGAATTTTGGATGCAGGTCACAAAGACCCTCGCAGAGCTCGTGCAGGTGCTTTAAACATCGTTCCTACAACTACTGGTGCTGCTAAAGCTGTTGCTTTGGTTATTCCTGAATTAAAAGGTAAATTAAACGGTTTCGCTATGAGAGTTCCTACTCCTGACGTATCAGTTGTTGACGTTGTTTTCGAAACAGAAAAACCTGTTACAGTTGAAGCTGTTAACGCTGCTTTAAAAGAAGCTGCTGAAGGCGAAATGAAAGGAATCTTAGTTTATGAAGAAACTCCGCTTGTATCTTCTGACTTCATCGGTTCTCACCAATCTTCAACAGTTGACGCTGCATTAACAATGACAATGGGCGACAATATGGTTAAAGTTGTTTCTTGGTATGATAACGAAATGGGTTATTCTACAAGATTAGCTGAAACTACATTAATGGTTGCTGAAAAATTATAATTTATTATAATTTAAATCGACTTAAAAGAACCTGATAAATCAGGTTCTTTTTTTATCCTTATTTTTATTCTTGTGTCTAATTCCGAAAAATAATCATTGAGTAAAGAATATTTTTAAAAGGAGGAAAAATATGCAAGCTTTAAAAATTATAACTTATATTTTAGTATTAATTGGTGCCTTAAATTGGGGTTTGGTAGGTCTGTTCGAACTTGATTTGGTCGCACTTTTATTCGGTGATATGACAATTTTATCAAGAATAGTTTACTCTCTAGTAGGTATCAGTGCAATCATATACTTTTTCTTGTCATATAGAGAAGTATTTAACAGAGATTAAGCCTTAAGAGAATTTAAGAATTCTTGATTATGCTTTAAAGTATTTTCTGTTGCCACAATTGAATAAATAGGTTTGCCGGCGAAGATATAGTTTGCTGCGTTATAAATATCATCTGCTGTAATAGAGTCTATCATATCATACATTTGGTTTTCTCTGGAAATTCCGTAAGGAGAATCTATGCCTTGATATAACAAAGTAAGCTTATCGTCGGCTGAGTGGCACGAATTTAAGATTTGGTTTTTCAAATTTAATTTAGCATTATTCAATTCTTCTTCACTGACTTTTTCGGATTTAATTTTTGCTATATGTTTGTTAAATCCGTTAATTGATTTTTGAACATTATCAAAGCTTTTTTCACCCGTATCGCTGTTTTCTGTTGTAGTTTCAATTTTCAGAACAAAAACACCGGTATCTTCATTGTTTTCAAAATTAGAACGGACATGATAAGCGAGTTTTTGATTTTCTCTTAAATCGCTAAAGAGCCTTGAAGAAGGATTTCCGCCAAGAATAATATTCATAAGATTTATTGTGACATTATCTTTTAAATTATCGTTTATTTTGTATTTAAAAGCTTCAATAATCTCTGCTTGGTTTTTATTATCGACATCTGTTAAAACTTTAGTTTCTTCAACAGGGTTAAATATTGTTTTTGTAACGTGTTCAAACGGTTTTGCAGGATGTAATGATGCAGTATTTGAAAATACTACATTACTCAGACTTTTGTCTTTTTCAAACGGCGCAGAAATGCCCAACTGTGCTTTTCCATTTTGAATTAAGTAGCTGTAAAAAGCTTTGACATCGTCCAATGTTACTGTTTCAAGGTCTTCTAAAATATCTTCTTTGGAAATTCCGTGTGGAAGTCCTTTGTAAATTTCCTTATCGAGCTTATCAAATGCAGATTTTTCAGATGTAAGAATATTGTCTTTGATACGTTTTTTTACCTGTTCAAAGCTTTCTTGAGTAAATCTCGGATTTTCAAGAACTTCTTTGAATGATTTCATAGCTTTATCAAGGTCTTCTTTTTGACAAATAAAAGCACCGCTTAAATTATCGGCATTAGCACCAATAGAAACTGATATGCCGTTTTTTGCCAAATCAGTTTCAAGTTCTTCTTCATTTCTGAATGCGGAACCTTCACTTAGCAATCCGTCTAAAATAATTGATACAGAGGGCTTTGCAGGGTAGTATGAATCTGTATACATTTGGAAAATTGCCGTAACATTATCTGTTTTTGAATTTGATGTAACGACTTTATAATTGTTAGCCATATTGTACTCTTTTACTTCGGAAAGGTTTATGGCTTCTTTTTTTGCACCTGTAAAAGATACATTTGATACTTTTTTGTAGTTGTTTTGTATTGTTTCTGCTGAAACAGTATCAGGGTGAACAACAGTTACTGAAGCTTTATTTATATCAAGATATTTTTTAGCAGTGTTAACCAAATCCTCTGCGGTCATTGATTTAACAATTTGCTCAAAGCTGTTTATATAATCTTCATTATTTTCAAGTATAGAGGTTCCTATAAGGTTGTTTGTTGCAAAAGATTTTTCAAACGTATTTGAATAACTGTATAGCATTTTCTTTTTGATAATCTGCATTTCATCATCAGTAGGCGGATTGTTTGCAATATTTGCTATTTCTGTGAATATAGTTTTGAGAATATCTTCTGAATTCTCGTCTACGCATTCTGATATTAGCATTACAACAGTGCCGTCCTTAGGGTTTGTGCTGATTTTTTCTTTTTCAATCCAGGAACCTGCATTATATTTTTTAATATTTTTATCTATTCTTGAAGTCGGCGACATTGACAAAAGTCTTGATAAAGCTGAGATATAAATTTTTTCTCTTGTATCATTGGATTTTGGTCCGTTAAATCCTACAACGATTGTGGTTCCAACAGCTTTATTGGAGATAATATCTTCTCTGACAGTTTTATCAGTAGGAATGAGAGGTTCAAAATGTCTTGCTTTATTCGGCTGTCTTTTAGAGGTGAAGTATTTTGAAATCAGCTGTATTGTTTCATCCGGTTTAACGTCGCCTGTAATAACGGTTACCATATTTGCAGGGAAGTAATTGTTATTATAGTAATTAACAACATCTTCTCTTGTGAGATTTGTTATATTATCAGTTGTTCCGCCTATCAAATCCGTTGAAGTTGATTTTATTCCGTATAAGTTTTTAAGAGTTTTATTTATTGCTAAATTTTCTGGTTTTGACAATATCATGTTAATTTCAGAATTAACAATGCCTTTTTCTTTTTCAAGCTTATCAATGGCAAAAATAGGTGTTTCAAGCATTGAGGCGTGAAGTCTGATTTTATTTTCCAAATCAGCATCATTTAGAAGATTAGAGCTTATATAGTAATTCGTTTCAGCAAATCCTGTTGAGGCGTTTGTTGATGCACCCATTTTAT
This sequence comes from Candidatus Gastranaerophilales bacterium, assembly GCA_900548405.1. GTDB lineage: Bacteria > Cyanobacteriota > Vampirovibrionia > Gastranaerophilales > Gastranaerophilaceae > Stercorousia. Next base: position 25,026 of record UNSJ01000029.1, read on the forward strand.
CAACAGCTTTAAAAAATTCACCTTCTTCAAGCCCTTCAGACCCGTTGAATAAGTTATGCTCAATATAATGACTTATTCCTCTAAGGTTATCGGGCTCGTTCATAGAACCTGAATTAACATAAGTTCTGAGAACAGTTTCACCTTCCTGCGGAACAATTATTACCTTTTGCCCGTTTGCAAGTTTATAGCAGTATGCCTTTGTGTCGTAAGGAAAATTCATTTCTCCTGTTTTTGTATACGGCATAGGAGTTTTAACAGCATAATCAGGTTTAACGTCAGGTAATTTTTCAACCTGCGGTTTTGTTATTGTTCCTTCTTCACCTTTGAATGACTGCTTTTGCTGTGACTTTGAACTATTTATTACTGGTATGTTATTAATTTTAATCATAGCTGTACATGTATAATAAAACATGTGAATATAAAAAATTGCTTATTTAAAAATTGTTTGTTCTCTATCAGGTCCTACGCTGACAATAGAAATAGGTACTTCAAGGATTTCTTCAAGTCTTTCAAGGTACTTTTTACAATTTTCAGGCAATTGGTCATATTTACGTATACCAGATACATTTACGCCCCAGCCTTTATGGGTTTCATAAACAGGTTCAAGGTATTTGTGAATATAAACATCAGTCGGATAGCTTGTGTAAATTTTTCCATCGCGTTTATCTTTGTATGCTGTACAAACTTTAATTTCATCAAAAGTATCAAACACGTCAATTTTAGTTAAGGCAATAGATGTTAATCCTCCGACCAAAACTGCATATTTCATTGTAACTGCATCAAACCATCCGCATCTTCTCGGACGTCCTGTTGTAACACCGAATTCGTGTCCTATGTCTTGGATTTTTTTACCGGTTTCATCTGTTAATTCTGTTACAAAAGGACCTTCGCCAACACGTGTAACATAGGCTTTAGAAACTCCTATAACTTCATCAATCATAGTCGGGCCGTATCCTGAACCTGTTGCAGCTCCGCCGCCTATCGGGCTTGATGAAGTTACAAAAGGGTATGTACCGTAGTCTATATCAAGCATGACACCCTGCGCACCTTCAAAAAGGATTGCTTTTTTAGCGCGTTTTGCATCTTCCAATACCTTTTGCCAGTCAAAGCATACATAAGGTCTGAAAATTTCAGCGTATTTTGCACATAATGCTGTAACTTCTTCTTTTGTATAAGGTCTTAGTCCGTAGACGTTTTCGAGTGTTTTATTTTTCAAAGGAAGAATAACGTCTAATTTTTCAGAAAGTGCTTCAGGTGAGTATAAATCCTGAATTTTTAAACCGATACGAGCCATTTTATCTGTATAAGTCGGTCCGATACCCTTTTTAGTTGTGCCGATTTTTCCTTTTTTTGCAGTGTCTTCGCTGTATCCGTCAACTTCTGTATGGTAAGGCATTGTTATAGATGCCAGAGGGTTAATTTTTAATCCTGATACATCAATACCTTCTTTTATAAGTCCTTGAATTTCTTCTTCAAAGTATTCAGGCAGAATAACCGTACCTGCTCCTATAAAACAGGTTTTACCTTTATACAAAATTCCTGACGGTATAAGGTGAAACTTAAAAGTTTTATTATGTGCAACTACTGTGTGACCTGCATTGCATCCGCCCTGATATCTTATAATCAAATCAGCATCCTGTGCTAATAAATCAGTAATTTTAGCTTTACCTTCATCGCCCCACTGAGCTCCGACAACAACCTTATTCATATCCCTTGTGTCCTTTCGAAATTGGTTTATTACTAATTTATTTTAGCACAAAAAAGATAAAGATTTATTTTATAATTTATAAGGATAATCGTATTTGAATTCAAAATTATCCATTAATAAAAGTCCGCTGCACCAGTAACCTGATTTTTTGCAGTCAGCAAGTCTTTTTTCTCTTGTGTTGTCTGCATTTTGGGCTGAACCGTATGCGCAAAATGCTTTTTGATTTGAACCGCAGTGATATAGTCTTGTAGATTCGGAAAAACACATTAAAAATGCAAATTTATCTCTGCCGAATTCATTTGGTTTTTTATTACCGTTTGTGTCAAATGCAAAATCCATACAGGCGCCGTTATTAAAACTGAAGTAAGTTCCGTCTGCAAGATATACAGTTGTGGTAGTTCCTTTTTTGTTACCTTCTTCATCAACAGTATTTCTTCCTTCTGTGATATTTGTATATTTAAAGTATGGTGCAAGGTATGTCATAAAAAATTCTTTAGTCACTTTACCTTGTGCATCATAATCCACATTGCCCTCATCATCATATTGTGGACTTGCTTTAAACCATTCTTTAGAATCGCCGTATTCTATTTCACTCATTCGAATTGCTTGTTCCATTATTGAGTAAAACTTTTTAAGCCGCGATGATGTCTCAACTTTTTTGTAATGACCTATGATGTTAGGTATTGTAAGTGCCGCAACCACACCAATAATGCCGAGAGTAAT
>UNSJ01000030.1 GCA_900548405.1 Candidatus Gastranaerophilales bacterium
AATAAGTGTTATTAAAACTAATTTAATAGAATAGTTATTAAATTAATAATATTCTATTAATATGGGTAATTTGTTATTAGAATTTGGGAAAAAAGTAAAATATTATAGAAAATTAGCTGGTTTTAGTCAAGAAATATTAGCAGAAAAGCTTGACCTTACTCCAACTACTATTACATTGATTGAAACAGGCAGAAATTTTGTAAATTCTGCGACATTAGAAAATATTTGCTCAGTGCTCAATGTAGAACCCTGTGCCTTGTTTGATTTTAAGTCAGATATGTTGACCAAAGAAAATCAGTACGCTCATCAAATTTCTACTCTTTCCAAAAATCTTAGCCCTGACAAACAAAAACACATTATTGAAATCTTAAAAACATTCCAATAGTTTATCGTCTTATTGTTATTCGTTCAAGTTTTCTCGCGAAACGAACAATCGGTTTTTCAGTGTCAGCAGTGATTGAATCAACCAGAATGGTTTTGCATCCCAAATTTTTACCGCATAAAACATCCGTTAAAGGTCTGTCACCTACAAAACAGGTAGTTTCAGACGTAATTCCGTGTTTATTCATAAACTCTTTTGCAACTTTTGTATCAGGCTTGTGAGCTTCAAAAACAATTGGAAAATCTGTACAAGAACAGACTTTTTCAATATATTCGGGATTATTGTTATTTGATACAACACCAATAAAAAAATCTTTTTTTACTTTCTCAAGCCAATTGAGAGTTTCCTGAGAATAAAAACCTGTTTTTGAGCCCATTAAAGTGCTGTCTAAATCAAACAACAAGGCATTTATTCCTGCTGCTTTCAGCTCATCTAAATCAATATTATAAATACTTTTTAAGTTGTAATCGGGTTTTAAAAACATTTTTACCTTTTTTATATTTACTGATTATTTTTTATACCAACTGTACGTGCTATTGCATACTTATAGTTTACAGGCAACTGAGAGAATTTCACGAAAACATCGTCATTTGTGTTGCCAAGCGGCAGCTCCTCTCCGTGCTCATTTTTAATACTTTCAACAACTGCCGTAAACTGTTCTTCAGGAGTTATAATTTCAACTTCATCAGAAAGAAGCATTTTGTTTTTAATTTTAACAGGCAGATAACCTTCTAAATCAACATCTTGAGGGAAATGCGACTTCGTCACCTCGCATAAGAAATCAGCTCCTGCAAGACCCTTTGAAATATTATAGCTGTAACTTTCCCCGTTATTTTCACCGAGTGCAAATCCTGTTGTATAACCTCTGTTACCGACTTTTTTAAGCTCATTAAAATATTTTTCAAGGTCAGCATCGTGATTTTTCAAAACTTCATCTATTGCCTGTCTGTAAGTTTTTGCAACAGCAGAAACATAATATAAGCTCTTTGTTCTTCCTTCAACCTTAAAAGAGTCAACACCTGCTTCAATAAGCTCAGGCAGCTGCTTGACAAGACATAAATCTTTCGGGCTCAAAATATGCGAGCCTCTGTCATCCTGATTTATCTCCAGATACTCGTCAGGTCTGGTTTCTTCAACAAGTTTATAGCTCCACCTGCAAGGCTGAGAGCAGTTGCCGTGATTGGCTTTCCTTTCGCCTTTTGAAAAATAATCGCTCAACAAGCATCTGCCTGAGAAAGAAACACACTGCGCACCGTGAACAAAACATTCCAATTCAACATCAGGAACCTGTCTTCTTATTTCAGCAATATCTTTAACAGCAAGTTCTCTCGCAAGAATAACTCTGCTTGCGCCTAAATCACGCCAAAATTTTACACTTTCATAATTAAGCGTATTAGTTTGAGTGCTAATATGAACGGGAATTTCAGGAAGATATTTTCTGACAAGGTTAAATACTCCGAAATCACTTAAAATTATTGCATCGGGAGCCGCATCTTTAAATCTGTCAATACAGCCTTCCAAAAGTTTAATATCATTATTAAAAGCAAATATATTTAATGTTACATAAGCTTTAGCCCCCAGAGAATGAGCCAAATCTACCGCTTGTTTCAAATTTTCCAGCGTAATTAATTCACCTTTTCTCATTGCTCTAAGGCTGAAATCAACAACTCCGAGGTAAACAGCATCAGCTCCGTATTTAATCGCGTATTCAAGTTTTTCAATATTGCCCGCCGGCATTAACAGTTCTACATCTCGCATAACTGTATATTATCCTAAAGAATACAAATAATCAACCGATTAGGTGATGCCCTTTTATGATTAATGCATAAGATATATATATAAAGAAATTCAAAACAGATTTATATGTTTATTGGAGAAGAAAGATTATGCAAACAATTGAAAATGCTGCAACTACATTAAAAGAAATTTGGGAATATCAGCACCCCGTTATGCACACATGGTTTGTATTAAGTTCTGTATCCCTTTGCTTTATGTTCGCTTTATTATACTTTGTAATATAAGTTAACACATAAAAAGGACTTTTTTCAACGTTCAACCTTTTATTTTAATGATATAATCATCTTATGAGAAAAGTTCGTGTATTTTTGGGATATCTAACCTTAATATTAATAGCAATCAGTATGCTTTACCCGTTTTTGGCAATGTTAAATTTATCTTTCGTTAATAACAACGAAATCTTTTCTAACGCAGGAAAAGTAATCCACACGAATTTAACCTTAGAAAACTACAAAAGTGTATTTAATCAAATCCCCCTAAGTGTTTATTTTTTAAACAGCCTTATTGTGGCATTTGTTACGACAGTCGGGCAGGTTATATTTGCGGCACTGGCAGGGTATGCATTTGCAAGAATGAATTTTAAGTACAAAAATGCTTTGTTTCTTGTAATACTTATTACTATGCTTATTCCGCCTCAGGTAAATATTATTCCGCTTTTCTTTTTAATGCGTGAATTACATTTGATTGACACGTATCAGGCTTTAATTTTACCGGCATTATTCGGCGGTTTCGGAGTATTCCTGATGCGCCAGTATTTTCTCGGGCTGCCAAAAGATCTGGAAGAATCCGCAAAAATTGACGGGTGCAACTTATTTCAAACGTTCTTTAAAATTGCGCTGCCTCTGGCACTTCCGACTGTTGCAACTCTGGCAATCTTCACATTTGTTACAACATGGAACAGCTTTATGTGGCCGTTAATCGTCACTAATTCTGAAGGAATGAGAACACTTCCTGTCGGACTTGCAATTTACAAAGGTAGTTTCAGAGAAATAACTCTCTGGGGAGAGCTTTTAGCCTGCTCTGTCATTTGCACAATACCTGTTATAGGAGTATTTTTACTGGGTAAAAAATATTTTATTTCTGATATTTTGCAGGGCGGCGTGAAAGAATAGCAAAAATTATGATATAATTACGCTATGGAAAATATAAGAATTACGGCTCCCGTTAAAAAACCTGAAGATATTGAAGTTTTTGCAAAAGAAACCTCTTGCAGAGATTATTATGTTTATTATAAAAAGTTTTTAAATAACAACTTTGAATATGTTAATGAATTTGTTCAGGCCGCAAAGAAAAATAACTGTGCAATTTACATAAATTTTAAACACGATATTACGGAAGAAAATTTGCCTGAAATAAAGAAAATGATTAGATTTTTAAAAACTGCAGGTATTGACGGCATTTTTATAAACAGCTTTGCTATTCTTGAAGCCATTAAAGTTTTCAATCTGCCGTTTAAAGTGATTGTCGATTCATATTTTGATATCCACAACCTTGCGGGGATTGACTTTGTAAACAATTTCCACAAAGTTGATGAAATTATTATCACAGAAGAAATTTATATGAAAAATATTGCCAAAATTAAGCAATACACAAAGCTTCCGCTTGCAATTGACAGCGATAACCTGCCTTATTGCGCTGAAGATATTAAAAAATTAAAAGCAATTGACAGCGTTGTTATAAAAGGAAAATTTAATTCTTCTGAGGAAATACTCGAAGGAATTGAGCTTGTTGAAAAAATTCTTGAAAAACCGAAGCTTTTTAAACATCAAAAACTTCCTTTCAAACATGTCAGAAAAAGCATTTATCAAACAAACCATTTTCTCGGAGTTGTAGTAAGTGCTGAAGGTCAGGATTTTAAGTTCAGTAAAAATATTAAAAATTTTGAATGGGAAATTAAACGTCCGAGAATAAAAACAAACAATGATTATTCAAAAAAAGACTTATACAAAATTAATCTGCGCTTATCTGAGCTTGCACAATTAAAAGAGCTGGAAAAATATATTAAAAAAACCGGCACAAATCCAGTTTATTCTATTGAATACGGAGAAATTCTTGCCACATGCGACCTTGCAACCAGCAGTTTCCATGAAATTATTATGAAAGTAAAAAAATTCTGTACCAAATACGGAATAAAATTTCAGCTTTCAACTCCGAGAATTCTAATAGAACGTGATTTTGACAGGGTTTACGAGTATGTAAAACAAATTCTGCTTACAAATCCTGCTCCTGATTCTTTAATAATTAACAATATCGGATATTTTTGGACAGTAATAAATGATTCGGATTTGAAAAATATTCCTATTGAAATCGGACAGGGAATTAACCTTTTAAACAGCTTGTCTATCAAGTGTTTAAACAATCTTGCACCGATTAACACTGTTGATTTTACTTCTTTTCCGGATATGGAAAGCGCATTAAAAACAATTAAGAAGATTAAAAATGATATTCCTTATAAAAAATACACTATCGCCGGAAATATAAGAGTGCCGAGTCAAGGCTTATGCCCGCTTAATAATGACAGCGCAATTATTTCAAGATTATCCTGTAAAGCTCCATGCCACAGGGGAGGTTTTGCCTTACATGACCCTTCGCTGGATAAAATGTTTCCCTTCACCTGCGACGGCTTTTGCCGAATGCACATGTTTGAGGATAAAATATTAGAAAACTTTGCATCGGTAGAAGAACTTGCCAAAGCAGGAGTTAACGAGTTTGTATTCGATTTGAGCGCATTGCATGCCAAATTCGTTACAATACTGTTAAACAAATTTTTTGAAGATTAACTATAACTTGTATCTCAAGATTGAATTTGAACCTTGTGACGATACAAAAAGCAAATTGCCGTTAACATGCATTCCATAAGGTTTTTGAATGTTTGAAATAAGAACCGAAACAGTACCTGTCGGTGTAATTTTTAGCACATTATTACTATTGTAATTAGAAATATATATATTTCCGTTATCATCGCTAACCATTCCGATTGGACCGTTTACACGCGAGTCTTTTAAGAAAATAACTCTTTTACCGTCTGGTGTAATTTTATAGACCATATTGTCAGCAAAGCAAGCAACATAAACATTACCGTTTTTGTCACTGGTAATACCAGTCGGACTGGCAATGTTATTGTACATTCCGTTTGTTTCTTCAATCTTGGATGTATCTTGCTGCTGCTTTTGCACTTCATCATGCTTTATAGTCTGCATATCAGTGTTAAGTGTAGAAGCTAATGCCTGAGCTCTGTTGTATGCCGTGCTTTCTGCCGGTATCAAAGATAAGTATGTTTTAGCTTTATCGGGCTGACCGAGTTTTTTGCTTAATTTAGCAGCTTTATAAACAGATTCATAGTCATCAGGCTTTCTTACAATAATTTGTTTAAACACAGCCAATGCTGCTTCATCCTGATGAAGATACTCAAGAATTGAACCCAAATTGTAGTATGCATCAATATAATTAGGATCAATATTTATTGCCTGCCTGAAAGATGCCATAGCTCGGTCATATTGACCCACTTTATAGAAGTCTACACCCATATTGTATTCAAGTTTAGCCTCTGTCGGAGGTTCATAAGGCTGAACGGGTTCAGCAAGAGCGAAACCCGTGTTAGCCAATAAACATAATGTTATTAAAAGTTTTTTCATTTACAGCACCATAAAATTTTTACAATAATATAATGTGGTTACTTGCATGACACTTCATCAAGTTTTTCTATTAACTTTTGATTTTTCTCTGCAAACTCGTGTCCTCTTGCAATTATAGCTAATTTTAAAATATTTGCAAGGTTGATAGGAGTAAGCTCTTTGTAGTTATCAGGAAGTCTTAAGCTCCAGTTTGCATCACCTGATGTACCCGGCCTGTTATAAACATCATAGATATTAAAGTAATCCGTAAAGAAAATTTGAATATTTTCCGCACAAGATGCAAACAATTCAACAAGCTTGGTTTGAGCTAAAAATTCAGCATCATCAGTTAATTTAACGATAATATCATCTTTATTATCAGCTTCCGCAAACAAATCATCTACAAGGTTTTTAGCGTGAAGATAGCCTGTATGCGTATGAATATTTTGGTCAGCCCACATTTTAATAGGTTCATTATCGTGAGTGCCTACCATAGCCCAGGTTCTTTTGTTGATATTACAGCATCTGTAAGGGTCCTCAGGCTTATCGGCTTCTACAAACTGCGTTAATTTCATACCTTGAAGTCCATAGGTTTCCATTACCGCTGCTACCGGGTTTGTAAGCGTACCCAAGTCTTCACATACAATTGCATCTTTATCCAGACCTTCTTCTTTTGCTGCTTCAATTACTATTTTTTCAATTAATCTGCCGTAATCTTTAATTTGCTGTTTGCTTAGAGTTTTAACTCTTTTTTCTTTATCAGCTGTAAGTTCCATATCCAAATCTTCAATTTTTGCAATAGCATATTTTGAAAGTTCAGGATGTTCCGGAGAAGAATAAAGTCTGCCCGCACCTTGTTCAATCATAGGTTTTTTGCCTGCTTTATAAACCCAAGGATCAATTAACCCAACAATATGGTCAATTCTTACACCACCTGGATTTTCTCTGAACATTTTTTTATAAAGATTTTTCAAAAGCTGACCGCCTTCGTCTAAAGAACCGTCTGAATTATATAATCTTTCAGGATCCATAACAGGGAATCCCCAAGCTTGACCGTCTTTTGAGAAGTAATCCGGAGGACAGCCCAAGCACCAGCCTTTTAAAAATAATGATTGATAAGCCCATGTGTCGCGGTCTGAAAATGCAACTTGTCTGTCAGCAATCATTTTAATATCATTTTCTTTGGCAAATTTTCTTGTTTCTTCATTTTGCTTGCTGATGATGAATTGTATAAACTTATACATTTCAATTTCATCAGAATATTTCTTTTCAATCTCTTCAATTCTTTTTGCAAATTCCATTCTTTGTTCTATGGATTCAGGATTAAAAAGGTTTTTGTCAGTTTCTGAATTCCATAACGGCCAGTAATCATTGCCGTGTTCAATAGACAAAGCTTCGTATAAACTGTCTTTATCCAGCCAGAAACTGTTTTCGCTTTTGAATTGTTTAAACTCTTTCTCAAGCTTTTTAACAGGATTTGCCTTGAAGTTATTCCATGCCTCCTGCAAAGCTTCGTTTTGTTTCTTATAAATATAAGAGTAAGCTGTTTTGTTGGTATCTTTATTGGGATTTTCATTTACGATTTGGTTATAAGTATCTTCCGAAAGAATTTTATTCCATGCCTTTGTAGTCAATTGTTTCAAATCAATAAACAACGGGTTATCAGAAAAAATAGTACCTGTATAAGGAGAAGAATCACAACCCTTTGTTTTACCTGCAGGTCCAAGCTGTATAGCATCAAATAAACCTGATGCATACCCAATAAATTCTTTACCCGCTTCGCTGTTAATACTTCCGAAACCTGTATTTTGATTTGCAGCAGCAGGGAAGCTTCCGTTATGCATAATAAAAGCCAAGTTTTTTTTGCCCAGTGCTTTTAACGCTTTTTTTATAGTCTTTTTTGATTTTTCGTCTAAAACATTAGATTGTTTTTCTAAAGTACAAGTCATAATTACCCCTTCTTCCTAAAATATCAACAAATCGATAGTATCATGAGGTATTTTTTTTTTCAACAGATGCCTAATTAATTTTTCTAATTCTTGAGAATTAGTTAAAAATAGTTAATTTTTTTAATAAAAAATTTATAAACACTTGACAATTTTTAATAAATACTTTAAAATAAGGGAAAAAGAACAGATTTTTCAAAAGTTTTTTATGCATATCCCTACATGGAGAGATTCGAGTACATAGTTGAGGATAGAGAGACAAAAGCGTAGGGCATTTTGAAAAGTCGACAAAAGTTTAAAAACAAAAAGAAAGGTGAAAAGATTATGACAAAAAGATTCGGCTTCACACTTGCAGAAGTGTTGATTACTTTAGGTATTATCGGTGTCGTAGCAGCTATGACAATGCCTACATTGATGAACCAAACAAATGGTGCTCAATACAAAACAGCTTACAAAAAGGCATTATCAGCAATGTCTCAAGCAGTAGTATTAAACGTAGCTCTAGATGACTACAACATGGCTGATACAGACAATACAGTAGCTGGCCAAAACTTTATTGATATTTTCAAAAACAGAATGAATGTTGTTAAAACTGCTGAAGGTACTTTAGGTTATACAGTATTAACTCCTGATGCTTCTTCAGGTGCTAGTACTGATAACTTTACTAGAGCTCAAAACTACACATTATTCTTCAATGACGGTATTGCATTCAGCTTCCCTAAAACAGCTCAAAAATGTACAAAAGATGCAACAAAGACTGGTACAGCTTGTAAAGGTATTATTGACGTAAACGGTCAAAAAGCTCCTAACAAAGTTGTTAAATGTGACTCTGGTAAAAGAGGCGGTACAGGCGCTAATGCATGTCAAGTTACTAACCCGACTGACATCTACCCAATCATTTTCTATGATCAAACAATCCTTCCAAACTCAGATGCAGCTAGAGCTGTATTATACGCTAAATAGTTTGGATAACAAACATATAAGAAAAGACTCTGAATTCGTTCAGGGTCTTTTTTTATATATATGAGTTTGTAAACATATGTTAACATTAGCTGACAAAAAAGACAATTTTTCGGGAAAGAAATACTTAATATATACATAAGGAATATTTAGGATAGTCTTAACACACTTTCTCATCAATAGGATCACACATAACTAAACTTAGGGAGGACACCAATGGCAATAGGTGCTGAGGATTACATTGACCAACTGTTGGTCAAAAAATATGCAGAAGAAAAAGTTGATAACCATGATAATGTTGAATCAATGGTTGACCCTGAAAAAATGATGGGCGCTATGAATGATTACGCAAGTATGTATCGTAATATGATGAACCTGAAGCAGCGACTTAACATTGCCTGTTACGCAATTAATGCAAGAACGGCAAGATATAATCGTTCGCCGCAGCAGCAATACTAGTTTTCTGTTCTCGGTTTTTCTGATAGAATTATCAAAGAAAGCGAGAACAAAACGATGGGAAAAATTATCCTGGCTTCTTCTTCTCCCAGAAGAGCCGATATTCTGAAAAAGACAAATGTAGAATTTAAAATCATTCCGTCACCGTATATCGAAGATCATACGACGACGGTTTTTTCTTATGAATTTATAGAGAACTTAGCGTACAATAAAGCAAAAGCAGTTATTCCGATAACAGATGAGCCGTCAATAATAGTCGGAGCAGACACTGTTGTTGTTCTTGATAATAATATTTTAGGCAAGCCTCATAACAAAGAGAACGCTTTTAAGATGCTTAAAAAGCTTTCAGGTAAAACCCATTTTGTTGTAACGAGTATTGTAACTATAAATACTGAAACAAATGAGGTTAAGAAAAACTCTACAACCAGTTACGTAACCTTTGAAAATTTGTCTGACGAACAAATAAACTTTTACATTGAAAACTACAAACCTTTTGACAAAGCAGGCTCCTACGGCATTCAAGAGATGCCTGAAGGATATATAAAATCATATACGGGTGATTTGGAAAATATTATAGGCATGAGCTCTGCCTCTTTAAAAAAACTGTTAGAATTCCAAAAGCTCCAATAAAAAAACGGCGGGGTGAAACTCCGCCGACAAAAAGATTCGAACTTTTTTAAAGCCTGCCTGCTTATTTGAGCAGGCACAGCTTTTGTATTAGATATTATTATTTAGCATACAGTACAGCTCTAGCTGCATCTGAGTTTGGAAGAATTGTTTGATCATAGAAGATTACAGGATAGATGTCAGTCGGGTTAGTAACTTGACATGCGTTAGCACCTGTGCCGCCTCTTACACCAGAATCACATTTTACAACTTTGTTAGGAGCTTTTTGACCGTTTACGTCAATAATACCTTTACAAGTTGCTGGGAATGTTCCTTTTGTTGGATCCATTGTACATTTTGCTGCTGCTTTAGGGAAACTGAATGCTATACCGTCATTAAAGAATAATGTATAGTTATTTGTTCCGTCAGGAGCAGCAGTAGCACCGGAAGAAGCATCAGGAGTTTGTACAGTGTATCCTAAGCCGTTGTCAGAAGTTTTTACAACATTCATTCTGTTAGTTATCATGTTATAGATTGTATAATCCCCTGTTGTTTCAGTATCAGCCAAATTGTAATCATCCAATGCAACGTTTAATACTACAGCTTGGGAAATTGCTGATAATGCTTTTTTGTAAGCTGTTTTGTATTGCGCCCCGTTTGTTTGGTTCATCAATGTAGGCATAGTCATTGCTGCTACAACACCAATAATACCTAAGGTAATCAAAACCTCAGCCAAAGTAAAACCTAAATGTTTTGTCATAATCTTTTCACCTTTCTTTTTGTTTAAACACTCTCATCTTTTCGTAAAACAGCTTACGCTCGAACCCAAAATAATCTTCACTATGTACTCTAAATCTCCATGTAGGGATATGCATAAGTCTGATTTTTTGAAAAAATCTTAGTTGTACACTTATTTTAAACCATTTTTAAGTGATTGTCAAGTAGTTTTAAGTGTTTATTACTTATTTTTAAACAAAACAAGTGTTGATGTCGCTTATTTTATGTTCTATTAAAAGGTATTATTAAATTTATGGATAATAAAAAATTACTTGGGAAACGCATAAAAGAAATAAGAAAATATAAAGGACTAACTCAAGAGCAGCTGTCCGAGATGATAGATATAGAAACATCATCATTAAGCGGTATTGAATCAGGCAGATTTTTTCCGTCACTGCATGTGTTAGACAAAATGTCTTCTGTATTAGAAATTGAACTTGTAGAATTTTTTAAGTTTACCAATGTCGATATACCGGATAACATTGATGATGAGCTGAATAATTTGATTTGCTCACAAGATAAAAACAATAAAATAATGATTTATAAACTATTAAAAGCAGCATTTTCAGTCATATAAAAAAACAGGGGATAAGCCCTGTTTTTTATTTTATAAATTTGCACCGCAGCATTTTTTGAATTTCTTACCGCTTCCGCAAGGACAAGGATCATTACGGCCTATTTTTTTCAAATCAATGCCTTCAAGTTCAGGTTTTTCGCTTTCTTCTTCTATAATACCAAGAGTTTTTGAAAATGCTTTTGATTTATATAAAACAGTAGTTGATGAGAATATTTTATTTTCCAAATATCTTGATTTATACTTTTCAAGAAGCTCTTCAAACGTCATTTTAGTACCCAGAAGATTATTTACAACATCCGTAAAGTTTTCATGACGTTCTGCAACTCTTTTGATAATATTTGCAGAAAACTTATCATTGTTTAAGAAAAATTCTACACATTCTTTAGCATTTTGAATATTTTCAGTGTCTTCAAATATCTTATTGAAAGTTTCATAAAAAGGAACTGCATACAAGCCTAATTCTCTATCATATACAATACCTACATCATAAACCTCTTTATGTGAAGAAAAACCACCTAAAGAATTTTCTAAGAAATTGTCATAAGAGTTATTGAATTCAGATACACTGAAATATTTGTAATCATCAGGTAAGACAACTTTATCAGAAAAATCAAGTTTTTCTCCGCCTTCTGCAAAGTCGTTAAACATACCTATGATATCATCTGCAAACTTATTTGTTGTAACAATTTCGTCTTTTCCGAAAAATTCAATAAATTTATTATAAATACTTTCAATGTTTTCTTCAATTTCTTTTTGCTTTTCAGGGTTATCCAAATATACAAGCTCAGGATTTTGGATAATTTTTGCAACAGAATATCTCAAAGCATCATCACGTTTTGAAGACGGCAGCACACCTGAAATTTCAAGTAAATAATATGAGTCATCAAACTTAAATATACGGGCAACAACATACTGTCCTGCACCCATTCCCCTAAAAGCAGTCATCTTTACAAGAGAAATTACATTATAGTTTTTCTCGTTAATTATGTTATTAAACTCAAAACCGTTTTGCAAAACTCTTTTTATTTCAAAAATTGATGAAATTGAATTCATTAACGCTTTAACAATTTTCTTTGAAGATGCTGAAAGTTTTTTGGTATTCTCAAGGAAAAGAGCTAAAATAGTTTTGTTATCAAGCTTTCTTTCAAAAATATAAGTAAAGCAGGCAGATTGATAATTCATGCCGCTTTGACCAACAGTATTTAAATATTCTTCAAAGTCAGGTTTTACAACACTGTCGTTTTGAACAAATTCAGCCAAGTCTTTTATAACGTCATTAATTTCTTTTAAATCTTCTAAAATAACCATAAGTCTCTCCTCTTTAGGTAAGAGAATACCTTAAAAGTATTAAAAACTCAATAGCATATCAGGTTAAATCTTATGGCTTTCTAACCTTAAGGATCTGCATCTTTGAGAATTCGCATTCAGGACACATTCTTGAAGCAACAGCATAGTCAGCTTTTGCCCCTGCCGCATCTCCTGATGCATTCTTAATCAATGAACGATAATAGTAAACTACCTCAGCAGGGTAGGAAACCTTTTCACCTTTTCTATATGCACCAAGCAAAGTGTTATAAATATCTAAGGCAGCTTTATATTCTTTTTGTCTCAAAAGATATTCTGCTTTTTCAGCCATAATATAAGTTCTGACGACTTTATCTTCTTCAGAATTAATTGCATTTTCAAATTCTTTAAGCATTTGAGCTTTGTCAAGGTAATTAGTTTTTACACCCAGAATATCATTATCAAAGCTGTCAGAAAAACTGTATTTATTAGCTTTTTCAAAGTCAGAAACAGCAGATTTGAAATCTTCCAGTTTATATTTTGCATAAGCACGTTGAGCATAAACTTCAGGATTAATCGGTACGAATGTTAAATAAGCAGAAGCAAGATTTGAAGCACCTTTATATTTACCTGCATCAAGCATAAAGTTTAATATCAAAGGCGTACAAACATATCCGAAAAATATTAAAGCAATTAAAGCCATTAAATAAGAGCTTTTTCTAGAAGTTTTTTTGTATTGCTCATATTGAGCTTCATCAATTTTGCTTAAATCAGGCTGAAATTTAACTTTTTGAAATGTACCGATATATTTAGCCAAATAAGACTCATATATGTAATTAACAATTATATAAGTCAAATATAAGCACATCAAAGGAATCAACGAAAGCAATATAACAACAGCTATAACAGGCATTTTCATAAATTCAGTAAAGAACGGGAAAATAACTAAATAAATATACAGAATAAGTTCAACTGCCACAAGGCTGTTTAAAATAGTATTCATTTTTCTGTAAGTTTTATTAACTTCGGTTAATTTTTCCTGAGGCAATTCAATTGCATAACGATAACCTATTTCTTTTAAGATTCCGCGCAATACAGTATTCCCTTTTACATTATAAAAATTGAAATACGGCGAATTCATAAATACATTTTTTCTAAAGTTTTTAATAATATCCATAAAACGATAATAACATTTTTTTTAATAAATTGCAATCATGCTCACAATTTTTTTTTGAGGTGATATAATAAAAAAGCAAGAGCAAAACAATAAAATATCGGGATGTAGCACTCTGCCGAGTGAAACAATCCGGTGAATTGTTTCACGAGAGGTGGCAGCGCACTTTTGAAAATGTGAAACATTTGAAAATCTAATATCGTCGGGATGTAGCGCAGTCTGGTAGCGCACCGTGTTCGGGTCGCGGGGGTCGCAAGTTCGAATCTTGTCATCCCGATATAATAAAAAAAATAATAATTAAATGAAAACTTAATAAAATCGGGACGTGGCGCAGCTTGGTAGCGTGCTACCTTGGGGTGGTAGAGGTC
Source organism: Candidatus Gastranaerophilales bacterium (assembly GCA_900548405.1). Lineage (GTDB taxonomy): Bacteria > Cyanobacteriota > Vampirovibrionia > Gastranaerophilales > Gastranaerophilaceae > Stercorousia. The sequence goes on from UNSJ01000030.1 coordinate 13,942, forward strand.
GCAGGTTCAAATCCTGTCGTTCCGATTTTTTTTGTAAGATTTTTTATATCATGGACAGGATTACATCCTGACAAAAAGCTCGTAAGAGTTGTTGTTTTAGTTGTTTTACTCTTACGGCCTTTTGCATCCTTTCCCGTAAGGTTCAAGCCTTGCTTTCACCTACGGTCTTAGGCTCGTTCCGATTTTTTTTGTAAGATTTTTCTTATTCATATATCAAGTAACTTTCTTAATATCAATATGGTTTTATATTTCAAGGTTAGAATTTAATTCCACCTGTTTATGTTTCATATTTTTATTAATTTTCATACCTGTAACGAATTCTACATCAAATTCACGATTGCGTGCATTTTGTCCGATTACAGAAGAATCCATTCTTAGTCGTTCTCTGATCACATTTCTATTCTTTTCCGTAGACATAAATCCGCTTTCTTTAAGCCATTTATTACCTTTGGATCTTGGCTCCGCATAGACGAAAATGTCAGAAGGCTCAGCTGAAGAATTGTTTTTTCTTTCAACATATCTTAAAAATTCAGTAAAAAGATTTTCTCGGCTTGCTTCTTTATTACCCTTGCCCCAAACCGTTAAATTTTTAAGCAATGGGATACCGCCGTCGGTAAAGTCTAAAATACCTGTCACCTGTTTACCGTTTTTTACGGCTATATATACTCCGTCTTTTGCTTTTCCATCAAGCATTGAAGCCTTACGTAAAACATAGCTTACTGTATCGTTGACATTGTTTTTTTCTCTTACTCCATTAGCATCTGAACGCTTTTTTGCATCGAGCTTTAATAATAAATTATCAATTAAGCTTTTATCAGATTTATTAATCGAATAAATATCAATCGAATTAACTTTAATTTTTTTATTAACCATTTTGGCGGTTCTCAAATGATTAGCCTGAAAATTTGGTGAATTATTTACCGTTTGTATTTGCATTTTTTATTTCTCCTTTAGATATATTCTATTTAAAACATATAAAAAAAAGTTTTGCCATTTATTAAAAAATTATCAAACTATATTCCTCAGTTTACTGATGCACTATTATTCTATTAAAGTTTTACTTTTTTAAAAGGAGGAAAATTATGTTTGATGAAGATAAAGACAACGAAGAAGAAATTCTTGATGTAGAAGTTTGCGAAGTTTGCACTCCGCGTGAACCTAAAAAAATTCTTATGGTAGTAACAAGCGCCGATAAGTTTGATGACCATCACAAAACAGGTGTATGGTTTGAGGAATTTGCTGTTCCTTATTTAGATTTTTTAAATAACGGTTACATTGTTACTGTCGCATCTCCAAAAGGCGGTGCTGCACCTATTGATCCAAGAAGTGAACATATTTTAGAAAATATTAAATGGAAAGAAGTAAAAAAAGCCCTTAATGATACAGTTCCTATCAATACCGTTGACTTTACATTGTATGATGCGCTGGTATTACCCGGAGGTCACGGACCAATTCTTGACCTATATAAGGATCAGGATTTAGCTGAAATAATAAGAGATTTCAGCAAACGCCATAAACTTATTGCAGCAATTTGCCACGGACCTGCAGGATTGTTATCAGCAAAAACAGATGAAAATATCCCGTTTGTAAACGGTAGAAAAGTAACTGCTTTCACTAACGATGAAGAAGCCGAAGCAAAAATGAATAATCTTGTACCTTTCTTTGTTGAAGATGCATTGAAAGATGCAGGAGCGTTTTTTATGCAGGAGCCTGAAGGCGAAATAAATGTTATAGAAGATGATAATTTAATTACCGCCCAGAATTATCAATCAAGCGAACAATTTGCACAAGCTATTATAAATTATTTAGACCGCGAATAGCGGTCTTTTTTATTGCAACGGTTGTAATTTCTTATCCCTCAATTCAATGATTTTTCTATAAAATGTTTGAAATTTTCAATAAAAAGTTGTATACTTAACAGGTAACTATTGAGAAGAATAAAAGAGGTCATTATATGAAATTACACATGCAAATTCTAATTGCGCTGGGACTTGGAATTAAGCGTAACTGGCATATTTTCTTCGGGATTATTCTCGGGATTATTGTCGGAATTTTCTTACACGGGCACGAATATCCGCTCGTTTCAACCGTTTTAACATTCATTGGTCAAGTGTTTATCAGATTAATTCAGATGGTTGTTATACCGCTTGTTGTTTCCGCTATCATAATCGGGATTACAAGCGTGGGTGATAATAAACAGCTCGGTAAATTCGGTACAAAGATGATTGTTTATTACGGAATAATTACAGCTGCAGCAGTAGCAATAGGTGCTGCATTGGCACTTATTTTGCAACCGGGACTCGGGGCTGCGCATTATATTACAGAAAATGCGGCAGGTGAAGTTCAAGCGTCTGTTGCAACAGCAATGGCTCAACAGCAAGGTAATATTTTAAATATCTTTTTGGGATTTATTCCTAACAATCCGATACATTCATTCGCGGCAGGCGATATGGTTCCTATTATCGTGTTTGTTTTAATATTTGCAATCGCTCTTGCTAAAGTAGGCGATGTAAACAGACCTATTGTATCATTCTTTGAATCTGTATTTGCAGCTACTATGAAAATTACCGATTGGATTATGTTCTTTGCAGCACCAGGTGTGTTTGCATTAACAGCAAGTGCAGTTTCAAGCTTTGGCATTGATATTTTTGCAAGTATTTCTAAATATTTACTTGTATTATTCATAGGGTTTATGTTACAGCTTTGTGTAGTTTATCCGCTATTTTTAAAATTCTTCTCAAAAGTAAATATCGGAATGCTGTATTCTGCTATTGCAGAAGCTATGATGGTAGCTTTCGGAACAGCAAGTTCATCAGCTACTTTACCTTTAACAATTGCATGCTGCGAAAAACGCGGTATCTCACATAAAATTTCTAGCTTTGTTCTTCCATTGGGTGCAACTTTAAATATGGATGGCACAGCACTTCTTCAAACAGTTGCGGTAATCTTCTTAGCTCAGGCATACGGCGTTGCTTTAACACCGTTCTTAATCATTCAAATTTGTCTTCTTGCAATGATAGCATCTTCAACTTGTGCGGGAATTCCGGGGGCAGGCTTGATTACAATTGCTTTAATTCTTAACGGTATGGGATTAAGCCCTGAACAGTTAGTTGCAGGTTTTGCATTCCTGTTCACTATTGAAAGAGTTACTGATATGATGAGAACTCTTGTCAACGTAACATCTGATGCAGTTGTTGTTGCAGCTATTGCTGATAACGAAAACGAAATTAATTATGATTTGCTGAACAATCCTGCGGCTTACGAGGAAATAGCATAACACTAAGTTAAATTATTATTGACAAAACCCCGTTTATTTACGGGGTTTTGTTATTAAAAGGACAATCACAAATGAATAATCGAAAATTTGGCGATGCAGGAGAAGATTTAGCATGCCGGTATCTTGAAAAACAGGGATATGAAATTTTAGAAAGAAACAAGCATTATTCAAAATTCTGCGAAATTGATATAATTGCAAAATTTAAAAAAACGGTTGTTTTTGTAGAAGTTAAAACACGCAAAACCGACAGCTTCGGCACTCCCTTAGAAGCAATTACAAAAACAAAATACGAAAACATTAAAAAAGGTGTTCAATTTTATCTTTCCGAGAACAGAATTAAAGATCACAGAATTGATGTTATAGGGATTACTTTAAAGCCCGAAGTTAATATAGTTCATTTAAAAAACATCAGTCGATAGGCGGAATATTAAACTTATTCTCCACATAAACAAGTCTTCCGTCTTTAAGCATTTCTTTGTAATTGTTTTCATCATATGCATTTAAAAATGAATTAATGCTGTCAGAGTTAAGTAAAGCACTGGAGTTTTCAAGCTTACGCTTTTTATTTTTACGCACACCTGTATAATGATGCATTACAAGATTGTGCGCAAACCAGTAGCGATTAAAAAGTTTTATTGCAATCTTTCTTGTGGCATCAATATGGCAAAATAAATTTTTATTTGCTTTTACATCGGTTTTTGATTTTGAGTTTACTCTATAAATAAACGGAACATAATATTTCCCGACAACAGTAGAACGATAGTTTACTGCAAAATAATCCTCTATTATGCAAGCACTGTGCGTTATGAATCTTTTGTAGATAAATTCTTTTGCTGCTTTAAACTCCTCTTGGTCATAGAATTCATCACAATCCATCATTAAAAAATGAGAACAACCTGCTTTTATAACAGCTTTCAATCCTAAATTTCTTTTATTTACCTCATTTTGCTGAGGCGTAAGGTTAAAATCAGGCTCGAAAAATATAATCTCATCTATTAATCCCTTTTCTTTTAACTGCATCAACAAAATTTCCAAATTCTCGTCACAATCTATGCCGTACCAGGATTTTTTCTGCCATACAACATTAATATAATCTGCATTTTCTCTCACTGATTTTATAGATGCTTCAAGCAGTTCCTCACCATCCCATACACTATATGAAATCCCAAGTTTTGCTTTTGCAGGATCAGTGATTAAATTGAAAGATTTCAAGACACTTAATACAATATTTTTCAACAATTTGTTTAATTTCGGCATAAATTATTTTATATCTCCGTTTTCAATATTATAAATTTTTACATCTTTAAGAAATTCATCTTCAAACAGAATTGTGTCAACAGAAGTTATGATTGTCTGTGTATCTGAATTTATTGATTTTAAAAGATAATTTTGTCTTAAATCATCAAGTTCTGCAAGCACATCATCAAGTAAAAGAACAGGCTCATCACCGGTTTTAGATGTAATTATATCAAGTTCTGACAGCTTTAAGGCAAGAACAATTGTTCTTTGCTGCCCCTGTGATGCAAATTTTGTCGCTTCATTGTTATTTATATAAAAAATAATATCATCTCTATGAGGTCCGACGCAAGCCTGTCCCCGCCTCATTTCTTCCTGCTTTCGCTCATCAAGCGATGCTTTAAATGCAGATGCAATATCTTCAAGCTCTTGTTCATTTGATAAAAAAGAACATTCATAGTCAATTTTCAATTCTTCGGTTTCGCTGATTATGCGATGCTTTTCTTTTGCAATTTTCTCAATTTCTTTTAAAAACTTCTTTCTCAAATAAATTATGTTACTTCCTGCAATAACAAGCTGCTCGTTATAAACTTCAAGCAATGTATCATTTGAATTACCTGTTTTTAGGTAATCTTTCAGAAGATTATTTTTTTGTATTCTAATCTTATCGTATTTTGAAAGTCTGTCATCATAAGCAGGATAAACCTGAGAGATTGCTCTATCAAGCCAGTCACGCCTGTCAGAAGGGTTTCCGCGAAGAAGCAACAAGTCTGCAGTTGAAAATAATACTGTTTTTAACACAGTTTTAAAATTTTTCGGAGTTGTCTTAACCTTATTTATCTTAAGCTCACGTTTTTTTTCAGACGTATAAACATAATCAAGTTCAATATCCGTATTTGATTTAATCAAATTGGCATTTATCTCTGCCTGTTCTGCATCAAAGTTAATGAGTTCTATATTATTTGAGGTTCTGGGACTTTTTAAAACCGATAAAAAATAAATACTCTCGAGAATGTTAGTTTTTCCCTGAGCATTCTTTCCGATTATTAAAACTTTATTTGAACTTAAATCCAGCTTTAAATCCTTGCAGTTTCTGTAATTAGTGAGTTTTATATCCCTTAATCTCATAATGAAATTATACCCCAAATAAATGATTTCTTAATTATATATAGACTATTGTTAAAATTTTTTAGTAGTATTATAAGGAATTAATATGTTACCTATTATTTCAGAAGAGAATGCAGCAATAGCTTTTAGTGAAATTTTCAAAGATGTACCCGAATGGCGCAAAAAAATGATTCACTACTTAAAGGAAGAAAATCCTGAAATTAACACAGCTATTATAGAAGCTGCTAATAAAACCGACTTAGATCCGAAAGCGGTAGCTTTAGGTGCATATATGACATACAGCCTTATAGAACTTGCTATGAAAGAGAATGATTCATTAATGAATTTCCAGGAAGGATAAAACTATGCTGATTGAAGAACTTTTAGAAAAATTGGTTGCCGATGGCGGCTCTGACTTGCACATTTCCAGCGGATTACCACCGGCTGCACGTATAGACGGTAAACTTACAAGATATGATTACCCGCCTTTAAGCCCTGATGACGTTGAAACACTTTTGTTCCCTATGTTATCAAACGAGCAAAGACGTACTTTGGAACAAAACTGGGAACTTGACTTTTCATACGGTATTGAAGGCTTAAGCCGTTTCAGGGTTAACTTCTATAAAGATAAAGGCAATTATGCAGCTGCATTCAGAACAATTACTTCAATTGTTCCATCATTTGATAAACTCGGCTTACCTGAAATTGTCAGAAAAACAGCTGATAAACCGCGTGGATTGGTTCTTGTAACAGGTCCTACCGGTTCAGGTAAATCTACAACACTAGCGGCAATGATTGACTATATTAACTCAAACAGAGCAGAACACATTCTGACAATTGAAGATCCGATAGAATTCGTTCACACTTCAAAACAAAGTATTATTCACCAGCGTGAATTAGGTATGGATACCCGTTCTTTCGCAAACGCATTGAAGTCAGCACTCCGTGAAGACCCTGATATCATTCTGGTAGGTGAGATGCGTGACCATGAAACTATCGCTTTGGCATTGACAGCCGCTGAAACAGGTCACTTAGTTTTCGGAACACTTCACACGTCTTCAGCTGCTCAAACTATTGACCGTATCATCGACGTATTCCCTGAAGGTCAGCAGCAACAAATCCGTGTACAGCTTGCAAACTCTCTTGTAGCTGTATTTTCACAAACTCTTTTACAAAAAATTCAGCCTGACGGAACTAAAAAAGGTCGTGTAATGGCTCAGGAAATAATGTTGGTAACTCCTGCTATTGCTAACCTTATCCGAGAAGCAAAAGCTGCTCAAATTTATTCTACAATCCAAATGAACCAGGCTATCGGTATGCAGACACTGGAAATGGCTCTTGCAGGATTGTATAAGCAAAACTTAATCACTATTGAAGATGCGCTTCAACGTTCTTCAAGACCCGATGAACTTAAACGCTTAATGAGTCAATAAAAAAAAGGAACCTTTTCGGTTCCTTTTTTATATCAGTAAGTCATCTGCCAGTTATCGTTTAAGATTTTACCGAAACATCCCCACCATTCTCCTCCTGTTGTTTGATTAGCACAAGTATTAGTATAAGTTGCTTCTCTTTCATCCTTAGTAGGCGGAGTTGTTGAACTGACATAAGGTGTAGCTCTATCATCCAATGTACCGTCAATATAGATTTGAATTGCAAATGCATCTCTTCCTACAATATTCGGACCTTTACGCCCGTTTGTATCAATATAAAACTGAATATTATCATCTCTTGCAGAAAGCATTACTGCTGCACCGCTTGCTAGAACGTAATGATTATAGGCAGTTGAGTTAAATAGTGCACCTTTACTAACACCGTTAAGCCCCTTATATTCATCAGCAAAACAAGGTAAATATTCAGTTCCGCAATCCTGAATCACTTTATAATATTTTTTTACAAACTCATCAATAGCGTCATTTGATAATAATCCTGCTTCTTTAATGTTTATGGCGTTTCTATCGTTAACATACTGAATAATCGCCTGAGAAGTTTCATTGTATACCTTATGGAGCTGTGCAACATAACTCTGCCTTTGATAATTCTGCATCAAAGACGGAACTGTCATTGCGGAAACCACTCCAATAATGCCTAGTGTAACCAATACTTCTGCGAGAGTAAATCCGAAACGGCGTTGACTGTTCAACATGGCAACGTGCGTAGCACCTTCTGCGAGAGTAAATCCTTTACGGTTGGAGCTTAAACGGTTGCCCCCCCCCCGATGTGACTAAATTTTCTCATAATTGCTTCCTTTCGTTATTAACATTATCATTATAAACGATTTTTGAATTTTTTCAATATTAAAAACTCGGTTTTGTTTAGAGTTTTGTTTGTGGTAAAATTGATATTACAAGGACTTACAATGTAAAGGAAGTATAAAATGGCACAACAAACACATGAAGCAAGTTCTACCAAAGAACAAATAAGACAAACCAGAATTCAAAAATTAACAGATTTAGCCGATAAAGGCGTTAACCCATACCCTTATTCTTTTGATAAAGATATTGATGCGGCTACTCTTCAAGAAAAATATGCAAATCTTGAGGCAGGTGTTGAAACCGAAGATATGTACGCTGTTGCAGGACGCGTTATGGCTATCCGTAACACAGGTATGTTCATTGATTTGATGGATGCATCAGGCAAAATTCAAATCTTTTCTCATAAAGAAAATTTATCAGAAGATGATATGAAAATCCTTAAACTTATTGATATCGGTGATATTGTTGGTTTTAAAGGCACAATCAGAAGAACTCCAAGAGGAGAACTTTCTATCAAATCAACTTCTTTAAAACTTCTTTCAAAAGCACTTTTACCTTTGCCTAACAAACAAATTAGCAAAGAAAAAATGGAAGAATTATCTAATTTTCACGGTCTTACAGATGTTGAAACCAAATACCGTCAAAGATACGTTGATTTGATTGTTAATGAAGATGTTAGAGATACTTTCAGAAAAAGAAGTAAAATTATCCAAAAAATCAGAGAGTATTTAACTGCTCAAGACTTTTTGGAAGTTGAAACTCCTATGCTTCACCCGCAAGCAGGCGGAGCAAATGCTAAACCGTTTATTACTCACCACAATGCACTTGATATGGATATGTTCTTGAGAATTGCTCCTGAGCTATACTTAAAAAGACTTATGGTAGGCGGTTTATCAGAAAAAATCTTTGAAATTAACAGAAGTTTTAGAAACGAAGGTATTGATACACGCCACAACCCTGAATTTACGATGATGGAACTTTATCAGGCTTATGTTGATTATAATGATATGATGGTTTTAACAGAAAACCTTGTAAGCTCTGTTGCTCAAGAAGTTCTTGGAACTATGAAAATCCAATACGGAGAAAATGAAATCGACTTAACTCCGCCATGGGACAGAAAAACAATGCTTGGTGCTGTAAGAGAAGCAACAGGAATTGATTTTAATACAGTATTCACTGTGGAAGATGCAAAAGAAAAGGCAAAATCAGTTGGTGTAAACGCAGAAGACTGTGATAACTGGGGACAGGTTATAGACTTAATCTTTGAAGAAAAAGTTGAACCTTCTTTAATCCAGCCTGTACACATTATTGATTATCCTCGTGATATATCACCTCTTGCAAAAGTTCACAGAGATAATGACAGATTGACCGAACGTTTTGAAACACGTGTAAACGGTTGGGAAATCGCAAACGCATTCTCTGAATTAACAGATCCGATTGACCAGAGAATGAGATTTGAAGCACAAGCTTTAGCTAAAGTAAACGGTGATGAGGAAGCTATGTCAATCGATGAAGATTTTATCTGTGCTCTTGAACACGGTATGCCTCCGGCAGGCGGACTCGGAATAGGCATAGACAGAATTGTGATGCTGTTAACAAACTCTCCATCAATAAGAGATGTAATAGCATTCCCGACTATGCGACATAGAGATTAGAAAATTTAAGACCGGCTAATATAGCCGGTCTTTTTTTAATATGTCATTTCCCAGTTATCGTTTAAAATTTTACCGAAACAGCCATGAATTGAAGTCGTTGATGTATTACAGCTAGTATTAAACATACTTGTTCTGTCAGCTTCTGTCATAGGAGCAGTGGAAGTTGCACTAAGAGTAGAATCATCCAACAAACCGTTTTTGTAAATATACATTATAAAAATATCTCTGCCCCAAATGTTAGGTCCTTTTTGACCGTTAATATCAACATAAACTCTGAATAATGTGTCACCTGTAAGAACTTCTCCTACACCAATAGAAGCACCGCTTGAAATAACATAATGAGCTTTAGGATTCCAAGTTGCTACCGCAGTTCCTGTCAACTTTTTATATTGAGAAGCAAAACAAGGGGTTTTAGTAGCTCCGCAATCATTTACGACTTTAAAATATTTTTCAACAAAATTTTCAATAGCAGCCTGATTTGTTAACCCTGCTTCCTTCAAATTTAAAGCATTCTTGTCATTTTGATATTGCACAAGAGCTTGGGAAAGCTCATTATAAACTTTATGCAGCTGTGTAACATAAGACTGTCTTTGGTAATTCTGCA
>UNSJ01000031.1 GCA_900548405.1 Candidatus Gastranaerophilales bacterium
CATAATATTTCTCCATTTATTATTCCTTTTACAAGCATTTATTTTATTCTTTTTGTATCTAAACTTATTGCGCCGTTAATCAAAGAGGGCAGCTTAGCTGATAAAATAGGTCGTAACACTTTACATATAATGGCTAATCACAAATTTGTTATATTCTTAATTCAGCTTGTTATTTTTTACATAGACGGCAAACCCTTCAGTCAACTGCCGCATGAACTTACCAATTTATATTATAAACTTTATAAATATAAATTTTTATATACATTTTTATCAATAGTTATTTGCACATATATAGGAGAAGCATTACATACGACCGGGCAATATATTAAATCAAGATTTAATAAAAAATCTACTGTAAAACTTTTCGCGCAATCTGATGACGTTCAAGCATTACCATTAAAATAGAAATATCAGCAGGTTTTACACCTCCTATACGGGAAGCTTGTGCAAGTGTCTTAGGTCTTATTTTATTTAATTTATCCTTAGTTTCTGATGAAATATGGTCAATTTTTGTATAATCAATATCTTCAGGAATTTTATACTTATCAAGTTTTCCTGCCTGCTCAACCTGAAACTCCTGACGTTTTAAATAGCCGTCATATTTAACAAGGATTTCAACCTGTTCTGCAACATCAGAAGGAATATTTAATGAAGTAGTAACAGAATCAATTTCTTTTATAACTTTATAATCAATATTAGGGCGTTTTAAAAGTTCTGTAATTTTAATTCCTCTTTCAATATGCTCATTATACTTTGACAATATTGAATTAACTTCTTCGCATGCTGAAATTTTTGCATCTTTAATTCTTAATAATTCTCTTTCAATAGATTCTTGTTTATCCGTAAACACTTTAAATTGAGCCTCATCAATCAGTCCTATCTTTTTTCCAATAGGAGTAAGTCGTGTATCAGCATTATCCTGTCTTAAAAGAAGTCTGTATTCAGAGCGGGATGTAAGCATTCTGTAAGGATCATCAATATCTTTAGTAACCAAATCATCGATTAACGTTCCAATATAGGAAGAACTTCTTGAAAGTTCAAGCATTTCTTTGTTATTCAGATAATTAAACGCATTAATACCTGCGATAAGCCCTTGTGCTGCTGCTTCCTCATAACCGCTTGTTCCGTTAATCTGACCGCCAAAGAACAAGCCTTTTATATCTTTAGACATTAACGAATGCATTGTCTGAACAGCAGGAACATAATCATACTCAACAGCATATGCAGGTTTTATAACATGTGCATTTTCAAGTCCCGGTAAAGTCCTGAGCATTTTAACCTGAACATCTGCAGGAAGACTGCTTGAAAAACCTTGAATGTATACTTCATAAGTACCCAATCCCTCAGGTTCGATAAAAATATGGTGAGAAGGATTTTCGCTGAATCTAACAACTTTATCCTCAATCGAAGGACAATATCTCGGGCCTACCCCTTGAATTAATCCCTGAAACATAGGAGATTTATCAAGATTAGCTTTGATAACCGCATGAGTTTCTTCATTAGTTCTTGTCAAATAACATGGATATTGCGCTCTTACAGGTCTGCCCGGCTTAAAAGAATAAAAATGAAGTTCTTCATCCCCAGGTTGAATTGTCATTTTTGAATAATCAATAGTTCTTTTATCAACTCTTGGAGGAGTGCCTGTTTTTAGTTTTTTAATATTTATGCCTAAACTTTTTAAAGAATCCGAAAGGCCGATAGCTGCCTTTTCTCCAAGTCTGCCTGCACTGTAAGATTTAAGACCGACAAAAATTTTGCCGGAAAGAGAAGTTCCTGTTGTCAAAATTACAGCTTGGGCACTGTATTCAATACCGAATTCATCAACAGCACCGGCAATTCTTCTATCCTTAACCAACAAATCAGTTATACAAGCCTGACGCAGAAATATGTTTTCATTACTTTCAATAATATCTCTCATATATGTCATATACTGTTTTTTGTCAGATTGTGCACGAAGCGCACGAACAGCTGGACCTTTTGATGAGTTTAACATTTTCATCTGGATGTAAGTTGCATCTGCAGCCTCACCCATAACTCCGCCCAATGCATCAATCTCTCTAACGAGAGTAGATTTAGCAGGACCGCCGATAGCAGGGTTGCAAGGCATTAAAGCAATATTATCAACATTTAATGTACACAATAAAACTTTTGCACCGAGTCTTGCACAAGAGATAGCTGCTTCACAGCCTGCATGTCCTGCACCTACAACTATTACATCGAATTTATTATTTAAGTAATCCATTTTCTTATCCCTAATTCGGCTATAATCCCATTATATTACAAAGAAAAATTTTATTTTAATAAGATTAAAATAGATTAACCACTTATCTAATACATATGGATGATTTTAAATAGAATTAATAAAGATTAATATTATTTATATCGTTATAAGAATTCACATACAGATTATACATCTTATTGGAGCTCATTGATGTCAGAACAGATTTTATTACAGCCTATACAGGTGGCAAATAGCGACAAAGCAAAGGAAGCTTTGGAAAAAGCCCGAATAGCACACGAGAAATACCTAATACGACAGCAAAACTGCGACCTGGAAGAAGCGATTGAAAATTATATAGATGCGGTTAAATATGATCCTACGATGCCTGAATCATATTACAGGCTTGCGACTTTAATGTGGGAACAAGGACAAATAAGCCTTGATACTGCTATTGAACAGTGCAAAACCGCAATATCACTTGCCCCGCAAAATGTCAATGCGCACCTTTACACCGGATTTTTCATGAAAATGGCACAGGATTTCAAATCTGCCGAATCAGAATTTAAATCTGCAATTAAAATGGGCAAGTTGAAATCAGGTCGGCCGAGGTTAATTCTCTCTCAATCAATTTTGCAGAAAATTAATACTCAAAACGGTAATGCATCTGACTACCTGAACTTTTTATATTACTTCTTGTCAGGAAGTCTTATGCTTGCATGGGACAGACCGTCAATGAAAATGTTTTACAAAAACATGTCCGATGATTTTTCAGTATTCAGCTACAATACTATTGGAAAATTCTTAGAAAAATTTAAAATGTACCCTTCTGCTGAAAACATTTACAGAAAAGCTATTGCTGCAACTAATCACAGCGAAATCTTTTACAGCAAAATGGGGGATTTGGCATTAAAAAATCAAGAAATGGATTTAACAATTGACTGTTACAGAAAAGTTCTTGAAGCTAACCCTTTAAACAGAGAAGTACTTGTTAAGCTTGCAACTGTATTACAGACATATTTCCCTGATAATACTGATGAAACAATTGATTGTTATGAAAAACTTCTTGAATTTGACATAGATACCCCGCAAATTTATTATGAACTCGGACATTTATACCTTAGAAAAGAAGATAAAATTAATTCTATAAGTGCGTTTAAACTTGCATTGGAAAGAGATTCAGAAAATCCTTTTTATAACAATTCATTAGCTTATGCATATTCAAAAGCAGAACTATATGATGATGCAATAGAACATTATCAAAAAGCTATTGCCTTAAACCCTGATAAAGAATGGACTTCAATAGTTTGTCAGGCATTAGGCTCGATATATGCGGAAATTAAAGGAAATATTGAAGCAGCAGTGTCTACTTACCAGGCAGGAATAATTCTTGATCCTAACAATTATGATTTATATCTTTCTTTAGGCGATGTTCATATGGCTGCATATGATTTAGACAATGCAATCAGGGCATACTGCGATGCGATAACGCTTAATCCTGAAGATTACAGAGCGTATTCAAAAGCGGGTATTGCGCTTTGGGAAAAAGATTTTCTTGAAGAAGCACTTGTATCGTTCCATAAAGCAATTGATTTAAACCCCGATAATGAATTTGCCCAGAATAATTTGGGTATATTATACTTAGACGGTTTAGGCGATGCGGAAGAAGCTCTTGAATATTTTGAAACAGCAGTAGAATTAAACCCCAGCTATACTTTAGCTTACTTTAATGCAGGCAGAGCAAGTCAGGCTATGGGATTTATAAATGATGCCGCGAATTACTATCAAATGGCAATTGATTTAAATAAAATCACTCAAGACCTTGATGAAGAAGACATTCAAACAAGACTTCACAAACTGTTTGATATATAGGCTTGACAAACAAGCAAAAATCACAAATAATAAATAAAAAGATGGAGGATGAAATATGTTTAGACAAGAAGCTTTGAGAGTGCCCCCCCCCCACAAAACATAAGCGGCTCTAAGATTTTTGCGTTTACTCTTGCTGAGGTCTTGGTCACACTCGGCATTATTGGTGTGGTTGCAGCTCTTACCATGCCATCATTAATTGCCAATCACAAGAAAAATGAAGCATCTGCAAGACTTAAAAAGTTTTACAGTGTTATGTCGCAGGCAATTCTTTTTGCCGAAAACGAACATGGTCCTGCTGGAGAGTGGGATAAAGCTGAAATGGATGTAGCAGACCCGGATACAGGGGAATACTCCGACAATGATGCTATAAATACAGAAAAATTTTTTAATAAATATTTGAAACCATATATTATATATTTGAAAACAGAAAAAGATTCTAAAACAAAATTATTCAAATTTATACTAAATGATGGCAGCACTGTAATGTTAAGAAACGGATCATGCACAGATTTTATATTTGATTATAACGGTGAAAAAAAGCCAAATGTAACAGGCAGAGATATTTACAGGTTTCTGCTATGTCCGAGTGGAGAAAAAGGCAGACCCGGCGGAAAATTTATTACATACAGATATGATGCGGACAATACAAGAGAAAAAAAATTACTCAGATGTAAATCATCCCCTATATACTGCAGCAGCCTTCTTGAATATGATGATTGGGAGTTCAAAAACGATTATCCGTTCAAGCCTTAATTAAAATAAGCTTAGCTGCTCTTGCTTTGCAAAATGTTTTTGAAGATAAGACGGTCTGTGATATTTACATAGTCCGTATTTATCTATTGCCGCCATATGATCTTTTGTAAGGTACCCTGCATTATTAATCCAATTATATTCAGGAAATTCAGCATCAAGCTTTTCCATATATCTGTCACGGCTGACCTTGGCAAGAATACTTGCAGCAGCAATAGATGCGGAACGACTGTCTCCTTTTACAACATATCTTTGTGAATAATCAAAATCCCAAATTCTTTTGTTTCCGTCTATAAGTATCATTAATTCGCTTCTTGCAAGCAAATTACGCGCCAATAATTTTTCCGGCTGTTCCGGTACAGGATAAAGCTGATTGATAACATCTTCACAGGCCAATCTCATAGCTTTTAAAGAAGCATTTAATATATTAATGCTTTCAATTTCTTCAACCTCAATGCAAATGGTTGAATTTACAGTGTTATCTTTTATAATGTCATACAAAGCTTCTCTTTTTTTCTTTGAGAGCTTTTTACTGTCATTCATTTCTGCAAGTTCTTCAACAAGTTTTTGAGAACGCTCCTTAAAGCAAACAGCACTGGCAAACACACCGCCTGCGCCGCAGCCTCTGCCAGCTTCGTCAGTACCTATTACCACTCTTTTCTGATTTAAATCAAATGTAAAAAGCTGAATTATATGTGAATCTGCCGTTAAATCTGTCTTTAATTTGCGAGCCATTACTGCACCTCAAAATTGTCCAAAATAAATTTACCGATTTTACCCTCTCTAAAATCTCTTAAAATATAAACTGCAGTACGCTCAATATCAGGATTACCGCCAGAAATTATCCAATTTCTGGAATTTGCAACATCATCAATTGTTAAATTCTCAACTTTATAAAATTCTTTTGTTTGCTGGGCATACTTAGCATCAAGCAATTCTAAAAGCTCTTTAGCAACAACTTCATTTGAATATGCATTTTCAGAAACAGCGTTTACAAATGCAAGTTTCTTTGCCCTGTCCTGATCTTCCTGCTTCATCGGGATAATACCGGGAGTATCCAAAAGTTCAAGTTGAGGGTTAATCCTAACCCACTGCTGCTGTCGTGTTACACCTGCCTTTGCCCCTATTTTAGTTTTTGATGATTTGGTAAGTTTATTAATAATACTTGATTTACCGACATTTGGCATTCCCACAACCATAACCCTGGCAGGTCTTCTCAAAAGACCTTTTTTCATCAATGCCTGTATTCTCGGCTCTGAAAGTTCGACAGCTTTTTTAACAATATAACTTAAATCTTTTGAATTTTTAGCATCCGTTGTCAAAACAGGAAAACCTGTTTTTTTTTCAAGAATTCCAATCCATTTTTTCAGTTCTGTTTTATCTGTTAAATCAGATTTATTAAGCAAAATTAAACGAGGCTTTTCACCTAAAAGCCTCGTAATATTATCATAACTGCTTGAAAAAGGCAGTCTCGCATCCAGAACTTCTATAACGGCATCCACTAAAGAAAGCTGTTCTTTAAGTTTTTTTTCAGCTTTCGCAATGTGTCCGGGATACCAATGAATATGAAGCTTATCTTTTTTCAATTTTTTCCTTGATACGAGTTGCTTTACCTGAACGTTCTCTCAAGTAGTATAATTTAGAACGTCTTACATCACCTTTTCTAAGAACATTAATTTTTTCGATTCTTGGAGAGTTAAGTAAGAATACACGTTCTACACCAACGCCTTGAAATACTTTTCTAACAGTAATAGTTTTGTTTACGCCTGAACCATGTTTTTTAATAACAGTTCCTTCGAAAGCCTGAGTTCTTTCTTTGTTACCTTCAATAATTCTAACGAATACTTTAACTGTATCGCCAGGATTAGCTTCTGGAAGGTTTTCTCTTAAATAAGATTTTTCCAATTCATCAATAATAGGGTTCATTTCAATTTCCTTTATAATTATATTTTCGTACTTAAATTAATTCCTTTAATCGATGTTCCACAACTACATCGACGCACGTAAAATAATGGTAGACCAAAGGTGTTTAAATTTCAAGTAGCTTTTAAGATTTTGTAATATAATATATGTATGGCAGGCGATTATAAAAAATTATTAAACAAAAATAAAAAGAAAAAATTTGCAGATCCCAAAAACATGGGGGTAAACATTGACAAAAACGAGTATTACGAAATAATACTTTCGAATTCTGCGCATCCGGAAAGACTCAACAACGGCTTAAAATAAAACTCTTGACATGAAATTATTTTCAAGCTAAATTAGGTATACGCGCTAATAAAACCCTTTGGGTCTGTGGCACTCTGCCGAGAAAAACAATACTTAATTGTTTTTCGAGAGGTTGGTAGATATAGTCTAGCAATTTCGCAGTAACCCGTTGAAAATTAAATAAAAACCTTTTGGGCCTGTGGCGAAATTGGTAGACGCACTAGACTTAGGATCTAGCGCAGCGATGTGTGAGAGTTCGAGTCTCTCCGGGCCCACCACTTATAAAAAGCACTCATTAATGAGTGCTTTTTTGTTTGTAATTGTTAAATTTTATCTTAATATTTCCTGCCGACACAAATATATTCAAATCCGCGCTGTTTCATACGTTCTGCATCATATTGATTTCTACCGTCAAAAATTACAGGAGTTTTCAACATATCTTTTATTTTATCAAAATCAGGTCTTCTAAATTCATTCCATTCTGTAAGAAGCAGCATGCAATCTGCACCTTCAAGTGCTTCATAAGAACTTTTAGCATAAGTAATTTTATCTTTCCAAATTGTTTTTGCCTGCTCAAATCCCTTAGGGTCATAAGCCTGAACTTTTCCGCCATGTTCCAATAATGCGTTAATAATTGTGATAGCAGGAGACATTCTCATATCATTTGTTTTTGGTTTAAATGTCAATCCCCATACTGCAAAAGTTTTTCCGCTGAGATTTTGACCGTATTTATGCAAAATTTTATTTATAAAAATAACCCTTTGCTCTTTATTTACTTCATCTGCCGATTCTATTAAACGATAACCGCAATTGTTGTCTTTAGCTGTCTTTAATAATGCCTTAACATCTTTCGGGAAGCAGCTTCCTCCATATCCTAAGCCGGGAAATAAAAATTGGGAACCGATTCTTTTATCAGAACACATTCCTATACGAACCATTTCAGCATCAGCTCCTACCGCTTCACAAATATTTGCAATTTCATTAGCGTACGAGATTTTAATTGCCAGGAAAGAATTCGCAGCATATTTAGTCATTTCTGCTGATTTAACATCCATAATAACAAATCTGCTTGCCGTTCTGAAAAACGGAGCATAGACTTCCTGCATTATAGCGGTGGCACGAGGAGAATCAGAACCTATTACAACTCTGTCAGGTTTTAAGAAATCATCAACAGCAGCCCCTTGTTTTAAGAATTCAGGATTTGAAACAACATCAAATTCACCGTCATAATGTTTTGAAATAGCTGCTTTCACCTTCTCAGCCGTTCCAACAGGAACTGTAGATTTATCGACAATAACTTTATAACCGTTTATAGCTTTACCGATACTTTCGGCGACATTCATAACAAACTGCATATCAGCAGAACCGTCTTCACTTTGCGGAGTTCCGACAGCTATAAAACAAACAAGAGATTTTTTAACAGCTTCTGCTAAATCCGATGAAAATTTTAAACGACCTTCCATAACATTTGCTTTTATAAGTTCTTCTAACCCGGGTTCATAGATAGGAACAATACCTTTTTCAAGCATTTCCAATTTTTTCAAATCATTGTCAACACAAATTACTTCATTGCCCATATCTGCAAGACATGTACCTGCAACAAGTCCCACATAGCCGGTCCCTATAACACAAATTTTCATATCTGTTCTCTCCTGTTATTCTTAATATGGTTAAAATATAGCACAAAATTGTTTATCATTCATCTTTTTGTAAATTAAAAATTTTTATGAAATAATAATAGCATGTTCTTGAAACAATAATTAAGAAGGGAAATGTGAATGGATTATAAACTAAAGCAAACCGAATCAGAAAATGCTTTTAATTACGGACTTTTATTAAAAAGAATATTTCCATATATCAAGCCTGTAATAGGGCGTGTCTTATTAAACATTGCAATAGCAGTGCCTTTAGGGCTGCTTGACGGTGTCGTTGCATTATCTTTAAAACCTTATTTGGATTATGTAGTTAACGGCAATCCTCAAGATACTTGGACATTTATGGGACATACTGTCTATATTCAGGCGTGGCTTGCAGCTGTAATTCCATTCGGCATCGTTGCATTTGCATTGTTTCAGGGAATCCTTAAATATGTCAGCAACTATCTTACTGATTGGACAGGAAACAAAATTTCTAATTCGTTAAAAGTTGATTTGTTTAAAAAATTAACTAAGATGGATCCGCAATTCTATGATGTAAATTCATCAGGCGTAATTCTTGCAAGATTTTTAACAGATCCTGACACAGCTTCAAAAGACATTATTAATAATATGAAATCATTTATCGCAACATTCTTCGGCTTAATAGGGCTTGTGGGTGTATTGCTTTATAACTCATGGCAGCTTGCAATTATAGGGGTTACTGTAATGGGTATTGCTATTACTCCTGTTACTTTAATCAGAAAAAGAATTAAAAAAGTTTCAAACGCGAATATGGTTGTATCAAGTGATATGAATACAAACTTTAACGAAACTTTTGCCGGCAACAAAATAGTTACCGCTTATAATTTGGAGGCAGAACAAAACCACAAATTCGAAAATCAAATTAACGAGCAATTCCAGCTTGTTATGTCATTGACAAAAAGAGTAGGCTGGATGTCACCTATTATGTATTTTGTTTGTTCAATAGGTATTGCACTTGTTATGGCATACGGAAATCACTTAATTCTTTCAGGTCAAATTACTGCGGGAAGTTTTGCTTCATTCGTAACTTCATTATTACTTTTGTATAAGCCGACAAAGACATTAGGAAATACTTTAACAAACCTTCAGACAACATTTGTTGCTATGGGACGTGTGTTTGAACTGTTTGATTTACATCCGAACATTAAATCATCAGAAAATGCTGTAAAAATGAACGGATTAAACAATTCTATTGAATTTAAAAATGTTTCTTTTGAATATGAACCTGAAACACCTGTGTTAAAAGACTTCAGTTTGAAAGTAAATAAAAATGAAACCATTGCTTTAGTAGGCAATTCAGGCGGAGGTAAAAGTACGGTTGTAAGCTTGCTACCAAGATTTTACGATGTAAAAAAAGGTTCAATTCTTTTTGACGGTGTTGATATAAGAAACTTTGACCTAAAATCATTAAGAAATAATATTTCTTTTGTTTTTCAGGATAACTTCTTATTCACAGGTTCTATTAAAGACAATATTTTAATGGGTAATGAGCAGGCTAATGATGAACAAATTCAGAAAGTTGTAGCAATGGCACACCTTGACGAGTTTGCACATACTTTAGAAAATGGTTTGGACACATTTGTAGGAGAACGAGGAGCATCATTATCGGGTGGTCAACGTCAGCGTGTGGCAATAGCAAGAGCAATGCTTAAAGATTCGCCTATTGTAATTCTCGATGAGGCAACTTCTGCTCTTGACAACAAATCCGAAGCTATTGTTCAAAAAGCTCTTGACAACTTAATCCAAAACAAAACGGTTTTCATTATAGCACACAGATTGTCAACAATTAAAAATGCTGACAGAATTGCGGTTATAAACGAAGGACAGCTTGTAGAAATCGGAACTCATGACGAATTGATGCAAATTGATAACGGCAGCTACAAACGGCTTTATGAAATGCAGTTCCAAAATCAGGAAGAAAATGAAGCCGCTGAGGTATAATATGCATAAAATACTTACTAAATGGATAGAGCCATATGTTTTATTGGAAACTTTAAAAGCTAACAGTGAATTGCAAAAAGATTTTATTTTTGACGGTTTTTCAAAGAACAATTTAAAGAAAGAATTTTTAAAATCACTTGAAAAAGAAAATACTTTCGGACTATACATGAAAAACGTTAATAAATTTTATTTGTTTAAGGGTAATGTAAACATTGATGAAATATTCAATCTTATGCCTGAGGATTATGAAGTTACCGATGATATAGACAGACCTTTTAATAGTGTTGATTTGGGAAAAGCCGAAGCAGGTTTTATCAACTTACATTAATCAGACACTTTCGACAAAACCCAGTTCTACTGCTTTCTTATATGCAATTTCTGCTTCTTTATTTTTACCTAACGCACCCATAATGCTTGACTTATGCCAGAAGGTCCAGCAGTCATTCTCACCCATAAGAATTGATTTGTTAATATATTCAAGAGCTTTTGAATATTCTTCTTTTGCTTCATAACAGCATGCCAGCCAATAGTAAACAACTCCGTTTTCACCAAATTCAAGCGCTTTTTCAGCTGCTTCTATTGCTTCATCAAACCTTTCAAGTCTGAAAAGAAAACAGGTTTTTTCGCCGTAATTTAAAGCATCTTTTTCAATTAAAAGCTGTTTATTAATATGGATTAGTGCATTTTTATAATCCTGCAAGTCAGCATAAAGCTGAGCAAAATAGTAATTTAAGTTAGGACTTTCAGGAAATTCCTTTTGCAGTTTTTTCAAACATTCAATAGCCTTTTCCGGTTTTCCAAGACTTCTAAGACAAACAGCTTTTAAGGAATACGCACTTTCAACATTGATATTATTCAAAATTGACTTATTGGCATATTCCAAACAGGATTTGTAATCGCCTATCTCTTTGTATGCCGCGCTCAGCATATAATAACACTGAGTATATGTGCTGTCTTTTTCCAAAATATCTTTATAGATTTCAATAGCTTCATTATATTTCTCCCAAAAAAGAAAAATTTCAGCTTTTCTTTGCAAATATTGAGGCTTTTGATTTATTTCACAAGCCTTATTAATTAAATCCATTGCTTTTTCAGGGTTGTCATACATACAAATTTCCGCACGACAATAATACTTTTCATCTTTAGGTAAAAATATTGTTAATAATGATTGCCAAAAACATGGATTTTTCAGAGGAGTAAATATCAATGAAAAGAAAGAAATACATATTAATACAAAACTTGTACAATCTATATTTGGAAATGCTTTTAATGAGTAAAAAGAATATTTTAATACATTTTTGTAATCCTGTTCATAAAAACAAACCAATGCCTTCATCAAGCTGCAATCAGGTGTTTTAATATTTGTCTGTAATAATTTATCCGAATACTTTTTTACAATATCAAGTTCTTGTTTTAAATAATATAAAGATGAAGCTGCAAAATATGCAAAATAATAATCATCAGGACATTTTTCTAACATTTGTACGAGATATTTTTCGGCTTTACAAGGATTATCTTCGTTAATATATATAATTGTCAGTATAAAATCAGCATAGAAATAATTTTCATCAAGCTTTTTAGACTTCAAGGCATATTTAAGCGCATTTACATTATCATTTTTAATAAAATAAGCGTTTGCAAGAAATCCATAATTAGGAGCGGATACTTGTCCGTTAGCAATTCTTTTTTTTAACAGTTTAATTACTTTATCAGCATTAAATTCCGTAATAACATATTCAGCATCATCATAGAATGTATAAATATTATCGAACATGACTAACCTCATTTTAAATATCGGCATGATTGAGGCAAATCTTTAATTATATTTACATACATTTACATTGAACTAATTATACTTCAGATGAGTTCTCATTTGAAATCTGAAGCATTCTGTAACCTATACCTACATGAGTTTTAATATAATCGGATGCATTCAACTTTTTTCTTAAATTAGTTACGAATACTCTCAATGAAAGTTGAGAATCACACCCGTTGTCATCAAGCCAAATCTCTTTTTTAATATAATTATGAGTTAGCACTTTACCAAGATTTTTGGCTAACAAACATAAAAGCTTATACTCAATTGCGGTTAAATGTACTTCTTTATCGTCAACATAAACACAACCTTGCGCGTAATCTATCTTTAAATTACCGTTTATAAATATTGAATCTTGTACTTTTTCATCATTTGAATAGCTTTTACGTCTTAAAGCTGCTCTAATTCTTGCAAGTAATTCTTCAGTATTAAACGGCTTTGTTAAATAATCATCAGCTCCTGCATCTAAAGCCGAAATTTTATCATCATTATCTACTCTTGCACTTACAACAATAACAGGCGTACATGAAAAAGAACGAACTCTTTTTATAACTTCAATTCCGTCAATATCCGGAAGTCCCAAATCAAGTATTATAACATCAGGATTATAAGACGCAGCTTTTAAAATACCTTGCTCTGCATTCGAAGCAATTTGGAAATTATAATTACTTATCTCAAGTGTTGTAGCCATAAGGTTTTGTATCATTTTATCATCTTCAATAACAAGAATTGTTCCCTTATTCATTAGCTTCTCCTTTTAATTTAAATGAAAAAATTGTTCCTTTCGGTGAATTGTCTTTAATTTCTATTTCTCCGCCATGAGCCTCAACAACAGCTTTACAAAGAGCCAGTCCCAAGCCGAGCCCGCGCCTGCCGTCTGTTATTGAATTATTTACCGTATAAAACATATCAAAAATTTTCTCTTTGTCCTCGTCTTTAATGCCGTTTCCTTCATCTTCAACTGAAATCTCGATATAATCAGTTACAGCCTTTGCACCCACTGTTACAGTTGTATTACACGGAGAATATTTCATTGCATTATCAACCAAATTAAAGATTACCTGCGATATAAGCTTTCCGTCCATTTTTGCACACAAAGTTTCATCTTCTATCTTTGTTTTAATAATAAAATCATCTTTTTTTCTCCCCAAGTGTGACAGAGCTTCAGAAATTACATCCGAAACTGACTCAGATTCTTTTTTAAGAGTAATTTCATTCCTGTCAAATCTTGTAATTGAAAGCAAATTCTCAACAAGATTTAACAGCCAGATAGAGTCGTCATAGATATCTGTATAGATTTCCTGTTTTTTATTATCAGTAATTTTTGAAGAATTCTTTAACAACAACTCTGCATAGCCTGAAATGCCTGTTAAGGGAGTACGTAAGTCATGAGAAATTGCCCTCAAAAGAGTTGAACGCAGCTCCTCCTGATTATTTTTAATCATAAGCTCGTTTTTCAGTTGTGATATCGCATCTTTCTCATAAGCCAGAGCAGATTCTCTTAACATAGCTATTAAAAGACTTTTTTCAAACTCGCTAATTTCATTCTTTTCAATCTTAACTACCGCAAATACTTTATTAACATTGCTTATCGGAAGATAAAAATTGACTGATTGAGAAAAATTTTCAGTTGTATTTCCTGCCTGCTGATTGTTATCAAAAACCCAATTAACAATTTCATCATCATTTTTATTAGTGAATAAATCCACATTGCAATTTAAAAGTTTTTTCAGCTGTTCACGTGTAACTTCGTTAATTTCGTTTTTCATACCGAACTGCTGTAACTTTTGACTCATTTCAAGCATTACCTCTGTTCTGTATGCCTTTAAAGAAGAAAGTTCTGCCTGTTCTTTAAACTTTTTTGCAATAATGCTTGCAAAAAGAGCAACCAGAAACATTATTACAAAAGTCACGGAATACTCTGAACCGTAAACCTCTAAAGAATGGTAAGGAATTATGAAAAAGAAATTAAAAATCATAACGGAAAGCAAAGATGAAACAATACTGAAAATTTTGCTGTCTGTGATATATGCTATTAACACAACCGCCAGAATATAAATCATTATGATATTAGCTTCATCTATATTAAGCATTCTGAAAATGCTGCTGATAAGAGTAACTGCAATTAGAACCGTTATAGACTTTAAAGCATCTTTTAAAGACATTTTTGGCAGTTTAAACTGCTCATTATGCTTTTGCCCTATGTATAATTTTTGAGCCTTATCAGGAATTACATAAATTTCAATATCAGGCGTAAGACCTATTAATTTATCTATAAAATTAGGCGGTGTAAAAAAGCGGCTTGGCTTATAACCTGACCGGCCTATAATGATTTTTGTAGCCCTGCTTGCTTTAGCGTATTGGGAAACCTGAAACGGTATATCATCACCGTTTACTGTTACAATTTTTGCTCCATTTTGCTTTGCCAGACGAGTGTTATCATAAAGCCTTTTTTTATTGTCTTCTGTCAAAGTTTTAGATGTTTCAATATACAAAGCCGTAAACAAAGCATTATAAACCTTTGCCATTTCCGATGCGGCTGTAATAACCTTAGGATTTGATGGCGAACTTGAGATACAAACTAAAATATGCTCTGTTTTATTGTTATTCCCTGTCATAGATATGATTTTATCATGCATAACATCAAAATAGAATTAAGTTTTTTATACAGACGTTAAGATGGCATTAAGATTTAAATTTTAGTGTTGAAATTATTTTTAAACAGAGTTTAAATATCCGTACAAACAGATTATCAGTTCATGCAGGAGGAACTTTCGCGGGAAAGTCAAAAAGATGACAATAAATATTAACAGCATAAATAACACATACTTACCTCAATATAATTTAAGAAGAAATAAGAAGAATACATTAACAAAAACAGCTTCCATAGCAGGAAGCACAGCAGGGGTTATTACAGCATTAGGTCTTATTTCCAGAAAACACGGAATAAAAATTCCAAGTTCATTTATAAAACAGCCCCAAAAGGTCCTTGATGTATTCAAGAAATTAGAATTTAATGAAACAGATGTAATTAAAATTGCATCATCCTCAATTCTTGGCGGTTTTGCATTCGGCTCCGCTGCTGATTTTAAAAATATAAAGGCTAAAGCTCAGGAAGGAATTGTACAACTTGCGGGAAACTACATTATACCGACTTTATTTGCAGGTGCAGGCATAAGGCTAAACAAAGCATTAAATAAAAAATTTAATTTTCCTCCGATAACAAAACCTATTCAATTTGCTTTCGGTTTAACAAGTTTAATTGCAGGCGTAATTGCAGGGAACAAAGTTTCAAAAGTAATTAATACAAATGTATTTGATGAAGATATGCACAGAAAATTATCCTGGAAAGATTGGGCTGTGCAATTTGATAACGTTTGTTTGGTAACTTCGGTATCCAATTCAGGCACTAAACTTGCCAAAATGGCTTCAAGGGTAATCCCAGCTGCGCATATAATACCGGGTTATTTAACAGGAACCAAAAAGGAGAACATACATTAATTTAAAAATCACAACAAAACGTCACTTTCCTGCTATTTAAATTAGCAGGATTTTTTTAATTTTTTTTAACATAAAGCAATTTTTTATAAAAAAAATACTTTATATAATCATCAGGGGAAAATATAAGGGGATATAATTGTTTTTCAAATTCGGATTTAACAATTCGTATATGTTTAATAATCCATGCATGTGCAATCCGTTCTTGAATTTTCACATGCCTGTGAACTTTATATCCTATAATAATTTTGGGGCTTTAAACTCTTTCAGTCCTTTAAATTATTTTCAAATGTTTCAAATGCCTGCAAGCAACTCAATTTGGCAGCAGGCTGAATATAATATTCCAAAACTGGAAGATTCTCTCGTGACTAGTGAAGGTAACAAAAAAGAGAGCATTAATGTAAATACTCGTGTATCTGTACAGCAAAAATCCGTAAAAAGAAAAGAAAGAAGCAAAACTGTTTCTGCAGAAACAAATGTTCAAGAAGCAAAAAATACAAAAGCCGGCGAAGATAAAATAATTGTCAAAGGTGTCGAATACAACAAAAAGAATGGAGAAAAACTTGCACAAAGAGTTCTTGACGGTCTGCCCGCAAACAGAACCGAGCCTTTATGTGCAAAATATGTAAAAGAAGCTATAAGAGATGTAGGGTTAGGCCCCTACATAGAAGGAGATGGCTACTACTGTCAATACATTCTCAGAGCAAACCCGAATTTTGAAGAAATCAAAGTAAAAGGCAATGAGCTCTCGTCACTGCCTGCGGGCTGCATTATAGTTTATGACAAAGGCGACGGCGGATACAGCACTGATAGCGGTCATGTTGAAATTACTCTTGGCGACGGCAGAGCATGCAGCGACATTATTACAAATAATATTGAACCGTCAGATAATGCTCACGTTTTTGTTCCTGTTTAAAAAAGTTTACAATAAAGGCAATTTCTACCTTTAAAAATACTTTATATGTATAGAGGAAATTTTAAGGGGATATTACATTGAGTTTATTAAACTTCAATATTGATAATACAAAATATTTGCGTGATTTCAGCAGTTCATCAGGCTCAATTGGTTTGTCCTCATACGGTTCTCTTTCAAGCGGTAATATATTCAATCTTTATAATACTCTTTATTCAAAACCGGTTTTAAAGTCAAACTCAAGTATATGGACTTCATCTCAAAACAGAAAACTTCTTTATAATACAGGTTCTTCAAAAATCCTTCCGTCTTTGAAAGAAGCCGGCTATAACGCTAAAAAAGGAAACAGACTGGCAAGTATCGCAGCTCAAAATGCAAAAGATTTTACAGGTCAATGCGCAACATATGTAAAAAATGCAATCCAAGAAGCAGGTATGGGCAAATACATAAAAGGAGATGCATATGAATGCGCTAATATATTAAAAAGAAACAAAGAAAACTTTAAAGAAATTTCCACAAAAGGACTTGATTTATCTTCACTGCCAAAAGGCTGTGCACTAGTCTATGACAGAGGTGTTTCTAATTACAGTTCAGACTCAGGTCATATAGAAATAACTTTAGGAAACGGAAAAGCAGCAAGCGATGGTATTACAAACAATATCAGACCCGGCGCAAGAGTATTTATCCCTGTTTAAGCTCAAGCAAAACTTTGCTCACGGATTCCTTTAACAATTCTAAATCGCCGTTATTATTAATTACATAATCACTTTGTTCAGCTTTCTTATCCTGAGGCATTTGTGAGTTTATACGTGCTTTTGCATGCTCAACCGTATAGTTATTTCGTTTTAAAAGCCTTTCAAGACGTATTTCATCATCTGTATAAACAAAAATTATTTTATCAAACATACTCTGCATATTTGCCTCAAACAGCAAAGGTATCCCAACAAAAAGCAGTTCATCTGATTTATTATCCTCAAAAAACTTGTTTATAACCTCACCGATTTGAGGATGCATAATTGATGCAATTAAAAGCCTTGCAGGTTCATTTGAAAAAATAAGCTGCGCAACTTTATATCTGGAAAATTCACCGTTTTCAAATACATCGTAATCTTTGAACGCATCATACAGCGTTTTATTTTTGACGGTAAGAATTTCTCTTGATACATCATCTGTATCAAGCACTTTGTATCCCTTTTCTTCAAGAATTTTTTGTACTGTGGTTTTACCGGAAGCAATATTACCGCAAATAGCAATTCTTTTCATTATTTAGAAATCCTGTTTAAAAAGTTTTTCAATTCTCTAATCTGTATAGGCTTTATCGGTTTGAATTCACCACGTTTCAGTCCGTCCAAATTTAATGTAGCATGCTGAATACGTTTTAAAGTTTTAACTTCGTAGCCGAAATGCTCAAACATCTTTCTGATCTGTCTGTTTAATCCCTGATAAAGTGTAATTCTCATCATTGTATGACTGTTATCCATTTCAAGAACCTGAATATCAGCATAAGCAGTTTTTCCCTGCTCTATTTCAATACCGTTTGCCATTTGTTCAAGCTCATGTCTGTGAACTTTAGCCTCAACAGAAACAAGATAGATTTTCGGAACTTTAATTGAAGGATGTGTAAGTTCATTTATCAAGTCACCGTCGTTTGTCAAGATTAAAAGGCCTGTCGAATCTTTATCCAAACGACCGACAGGTTTTAAACCAAGCATGTTTTCAGGCAATATATCATATATTGTTTTTCTGCCTTTTTCATCATCGGAAGTAGTGATATAACCCGCAGGTTTATAAAATCTGTAATATTCATGTTTAGCAGGTCTTACAAGCTTTTGATTAACAAAAACTTTATCTTTAGGCTGAACAAGAAACCCAAGTTCCTTAACAATTTTCCCGTTAACATTAACAACACCGCTTTCAATAAGCTCGTCGGCTTTTCTTCTTGAGCACAGTCCTGATGATGCTATGTATTTATTTAAACGGATGCCGGACATAATTCAAGCTCCTTTTTAAATATATCAGCAAGAATTTCAGGCATTCTTCTGTAAAGTTTGCCGTCATTGGTAATAGCGACAACATCAACTTCGGCTTCAATAAATGTTTTGCCTGTTTCTTTAGATTTGATAACCTGCTTAAAGGTAACCGAAAGACTATTGAATTTTTCTATCCATGTTTCAATAATCAAGATGTCATTAAGTTTTGCAGATGACTTATACTTTACATTTAAATTTACAACAGGCAGGACAATATCTTGTGCTTCAAGTTCAATAAGGTTATAACCTTGCATCTCGCACCAATCAACCCTTCCCATCTCAAGCCATCTTAAGTAAGAGCCGTGCCATACTACACCATAGGCATCTGTATCGGAATAAAAAACTTTTTGTTCAAATATATGTTTCATAGGTTAATTATAACACAAAAGGAGAGAAAAAAATGAGATATAAATGTGATGTTTGCGAATGGATTTTTGATGAAGAAAAAGAAGATATTAAATTTGAAGACTTAGCAGATGATTGGACTTGTCCTATATGCGGCGCTGCTAAAGACATGTTCAGCAAAATTGATTAATCAGTTAGAAAATATAATGGCGGGTGTGTTTTCCTAAATTACCATATAGCCCGCTGTTATTTTCTTAACATTATGGCAATTTTCTGTCTTTTCGTGTTTTATAGAAAACGTGAATGGATTAAGTAGTGTAAAAGCAGACTATAACAGAAATTCTAATTATTATTTAATGCCGAATAATAATGTACCTGTTCGTGCCGTTAAAATACAGGAGGTTCCTCAATCACCGGATGCAGCAAGAACAGCAGCCACAGCAGGCATATTGCAGGCTTTTGCATTGTTTTTACATAAAGCTTCAGAGTATTGCGGCAACGAGCTTATGAAAGGTCAAGAATTTACAGACGAAACAAGCGTCAAAAAAGTTGCCGAAAACATGGTTAAGAAAAATAAACTTAATGTAAAAGTTGATTTTATTGACAAATCTAACATAAAAAATTATTCGAAAGAAATTCAGGAAGCTTTAGGACCTGTTGCAAGAGGAGAAAACGCATTTTACACAGACAGTTATAAGCTTGCAGTTGCACCAAAGAGCAAACCTTCATTAATTCTTCACGAACTTGGACATGCTATAAATGCACACAAAGGAAAGTTCTTGAAATTCCTGCAGAAATCACGTATGTATGTTTCTGCCGTACCTACTGCCCTCATAGTTCTTAACGGATTGCTTAAAAGAAAAGATGACAAACCAAACTTTGTTGAACGCAATGCAGGAATAATAGGCTTTGCATCATTCCTGCCTACCATTGCAGAAGAAGGCCTTGCATCAATTAGAGGTGTAAAAGCTGCAAGAGAAACTTTAGGTAAAGCTGTAAACTTAAATCCGCTTCGAAGAAATTATTTGTTTGCCTGGATGACATATGTTATAGCAGGCTTAGGCTTGGGAGTTGCGGCAAAACAAGCAGTTATAGAAAGCAAAAAGCAATAAATTTTAAATTTTTTAGCAAAAGCTCTTGACGTTTAAAAATGTTTATTTTAAAATAATTCTTGTCGCCATTACGGTGATATACCCCGTCGGGATGTGGCACTCTGCCGAGTGAAATAATCCGGGGAATTGTTTCACGAGAGGTGGTAGCGCACCTTTTCAAATGTGGAACATTTGAAAATTAAATATCTTCGGGATGTGGCACTCTGCCGAGAAAAACGATTGAGTATCGTTTTTTGAGAGGGGTAGCGCACCTGAGCAAAACGTAAGTTTTGCGAATAACATAACTGTCGGGATGTGGCGCAGCTTGGTAGCGCACCTCGCTTGGGACGAGGGGGTCGCACGTTCAAATCGTGTCATCCCGACCATTTAGAACAAAAGGCTTTTAGGAATTTTCCTGAAAGCCTTTTTTAATACCATTATGTAATTATTATGTAATCGAAAGTTTGTTCGTTAAAATCTGTTAGGTTTATTGTTTATTTTTAACAGAATGTTTGCCATAAGACAAATCGATACCAACTAGAATATTAGCAGCAACGTCAGTAGGTACGCCATAAGCTACTAGAGCGTCAACCAATATATCGCTAGGGTCTTTTTTAGTCGGGTCTTTATGTACTATTTCTCCAAAAATAATTCGTAAAAACTCATCATTCTTTATTTCAAGAGTTTTTGCTAGTGCAATTAAGGTATAAAGATTAGGTATTTTATCTTTACCATTTTCTAAATCTGAAATTACTCCTATACTAACTCCAGATTTCTGGGAAAGTTCCTGTAATTTCATTTCTTTATCTTTTCTCGTTTTGGCAACAATAGCACCAAATTTTCTGATTATAGCTTTAACCTCTTCCTGTATTTTGAGTATATCTGGGGTTATTTCTTTTTTATTTTCCATATTGAATTTACGCATATATACCTCTTTTAATAACTATACACCAAAAATTCATTCTAACAAAATTTTCGCTCAACTATTAAGAATTGTAACAATATTTTAGCGAAATTTTCGTTAGAGGTTGAAATAAAATCTTAATATTGTTTAATTGTAGTTGAATGAAAATTATTTTCAAAAGAAAGTAGGTGTTATCAAAAGTAACTAATATATTAAAAGCTGCTATTGATAATAAAGAAGATAGTAATAGATGAATTAACATATTAAATGAACAAATAAGAATAATATCCTCATATAGGATAACTGATGTTGAAAGGTATAGAGTTATTTTTGATGATTATACTAATAAATACCTCAATGACTCTATTGGTGCAGTAGAGC
Source organism: Candidatus Gastranaerophilales bacterium (assembly GCA_900548405.1). Classification (GTDB taxonomy): domain Bacteria; phylum Cyanobacteriota; class Vampirovibrionia; order Gastranaerophilales; family Gastranaerophilaceae; genus Stercorousia. The sequence continues at coordinate 21,647 of UNSJ01000031.1, forward strand.
AGTTTATAAGTGATTGGACAGAAAATAATATAAGTAGATACTTTAAGGTCAAATATATTGGAAACAAAAGACAAAAGGCACAAGGCGGTAATAAAAATCCTAAAAATATTATAATGGATTTTAAAGCGGATTTCTTTGTACAAATAACAGGAAGGGTTGAAGATATACCTTTATACCCTACATGTTATTGTCATTATTTTATGATTGCCTTTTTATTGGATATTATAAATTCAGCAAAAATAACATTACCACAATATAGTCAAGATGAGTCTTTTTATACAAACTTTTTAGGAATATTGTTTGAAAAACTTAATTCATCAGTCTTAACTGGTTTAGAAGCCTTTGCAGAATACGAATAAGACTACCCCTATGACTGTTTATACGGTGAATTAATGAAATTAACTTCTTTTTATCAAGATAAACTGGTATTCTATGCTACACCACATAATAAAAGTTTTGAAGTAACAATAAAAGAGTATTCCTTAATTACAAAGATGTTCGTTAAATATAGAGGCGTTTGGAGTGATAAAGATGTCGGCAGGATTATCTCAAACACTTCTTCATCAAAAAGTAAAAAGTATAAAATTAAACATCAAGACGTTATACATATAAATTCAGATAGAGAACACGTTAAAGTTCAAGGAGTATTCTCAAAGTTAAGAATCACAGAAGGTACAAATGAAAATAGAATGAGAGTATATTTAACCTTGTCAGGACAGAGAATTATTAACCGTATATTCAACAGTTCAAGTAATGTAAATGGTAATGTTAAAACTTGTAATATTTTTGAATATATACCTAGTACTGCATATATGATTGCTTTCATTCTGTGGATAGTTCTGAATTGCACCGTTGAAGCAAATAATAAATTTCAAGACTTTGGGTATTCAAATATACCAATATTTTGTCAATATATTGATGAATATTTAGAAACCAAAGGAAATAAACAACCTAGAAATGTAGTTGTAAATACAGCTATTTCAATAATGTTGTCTTCTAAAACAAAGGAAGAACAAGAAGAATTTATAAACAGTCATTTTTTAAAAAGTCAATCTCAGCAAAAAGCGGTTATTAGAGCTGGATTAAATAGAATTAATGAAATTAAACAACAAGTACCTGATAATGTTATACCCTTTACTGAAAGATTGATAAAGGAGCTAGAAAATGCCTATAACTGGTAATATTCTGATTGATAAACTCAGGTTTAATATTCCTTTGGCAATATTAGAGGGGGTTGGTATAAATGCTGAAATATATAAACAACAGATAAGAAATACGCTTGAAAAATATTTTATTAATAAAAATGCTTACTCTGTAACAATAGCTTATAATTATATAAGAATAACCCTAACTCCTACTAGGTTTAAACCTGATGACAACGGTGTTTATACAGATACAAATTTAGAAATGCCGTTAGAAGAATGGTTATTGAACCTTTTCCAAGAGTTAGGGTTTAATAAAAATAGAAGGATTGA
>UNSJ01000032.1 GCA_900548405.1 Candidatus Gastranaerophilales bacterium
TCAAGCGGCTACGCTTGCGGGGGGGGGGCAGACTTTTAAGCTCCAACCTTAAGGGATTTACATTAGCTGAGGTATTGGTCACACTCGGCATTATAGGTGTAGTTTCTGCAATGACAGTACCGTCTTTGATGCAGAATTATCAAAGGCAGTCTTATGTTACGCAGCTGCATAAAGTTTATAATGAACTCTCTCAGGCTGCTTTACGTTATCAAACTGATAAAAACGCTGTGGATTTAAAAGAAGCAGGGTTAAATTCTCAATCTGCTGTTGATAGTTTTATAACTACTTATTTTAAAGTTGTTTCAACTTGTGATACATCAACATCCCCTTGTTTTGCTGATTCTTATAAGAAAATGACAGGTTCTCAAGCATTGTTTATAACAACTGATAAAGCATATATGCTTGCAAGCGGTGTTTCTATAAGACCGCGTTACAGCGGGGGTAACAGGGTTTTATCAGTTGTTGCAGATATTAACGGACCGAAAGGACCTAACATTGTAGGACGTGATTTGTTTTTATTGTGTTTATATAAGAACGGCTTAATAGATGACACAGATGATGCTATTGTTAATGATGATGGCGAGCTTGTAGAAGTCAGTATTCCTATATCGGCTGATGACAGAGATAAAATATATAATGGTCTTTGTGCAAGCAGTTCATCAAAGATTCACGGATGTCTGGGAAAAATTCTCAATGATAATTGGGAAATGAAATATTAACAATAAAAAAAGCTCTCTTAAATCAGAGAGCTTTTTTTATATTTTTATTAATTAGTTACACAGCGTAAACACTAACTTGTTTTCTGTCACGTCTGTGAGCTTCGAATTTAACTTGTCCGTCAATCAAAGCAAATAATGTGTCATCAGAACCGATACCAACATTGTTGCCTGGATGAACTTTTGTTCCTCTTTGGCGAATAATGATATTACCGGCTTTAACGATTTCACCGCCGAATTTCTTAACGCCTAAACGCTTCGCTTCGGAGTCACGTCCGTTACGGGTAGATCCCATACCTTTCTTATGTGCCATTTTTATATTCTCCTTGTACTACGTACGTAGGTATAGCTTACGGTTATTTAAGTATCGCCTTCGTACAAATTTTGTAACATCTTTTTCAATAATTTTTTGCTTTACGCTTCAGTTGTTTCAGCAGCGTCAGCTTTCTTTTGAGCAGAAGTTCTGATTTTAGAAATCATAACTCTTGTAAAGCCTTGTCTGTGACCTTGTTTTTTTCTGTAACCTTTTTTAGGTCTTTGTTTGTAAACAATAATTTTTTTATCTTTGTCATGTTTAACGATTGTACCTTCAGCAGAAGCGCCTGCAACATAAGGCTGTCCTACTTTAGATTTTTTACCGTTAGCTATCATAACGATTTTGTCAAAAATAATTTTTGCATCTTTTTCGCCGTCTAGTAATTCAACATCTACATAACGACCTTCTTCTACTTGATACTGTTTTCCGCCTGTTTCTACAATTGCGAACATTTTGTCTTTTCCTTTCTTTTGGGTATCGTACACACCGCACGTTTGTAAAAATAAAGATAAGTTCTTATATTTCAGCTGCGGGGTGTTTATTAACGAGTTACCGCATAGTAATACGTAATGTAATTATCACCTGCTAAACCATTCATGTCAAGTACTATTAACATTTATTAACTTTGTGTTCTCAGGGGTTTGTTTGCGGTAAAATTACTTAAGAGAGTATGAATAAAACTTGCGGGAACAAGGTTGTAATATAATGAAATTTACGGCAGAAGATATTAGAATTGCTGCAAATGCGGTTCAATCAGGAGATAAAGAAGGAAGTTTTGAGATATCAACAGATACAAGAACTATTAAAAAAGGAGATTTGTATCTGCCATTAAAAGGAGCTAATTTTGACGGTGAAAATTTTTGTGATTTAGCTGTTGAAAAAGGTGCGGCAGGATGTTTTGTTACAGATGATAAAAAGCCTTGTGACCTTGTTTTTAAGGTTGATGATACTTTGAAAGCGTATCTTTCTTTAGCAAGATTTATCAGAAGAAAATATAACCCTGTAACAATTGCTGTAACGGGAAGTTCAGGCAAAACTACCACAAAAGAAATGGTATATTCCGTTGTTTCTGAAAAATTTAAAACACAAAAGACTTTTTCAAATCACAATAATGAAATTGGTTTGTGTCAGACAATTACTCAGATGGATGAAGACACTGAAGTACTGATTGTTGAAATGGGAATGAGAGGTTTAGGCGAAATTGAACTTTTGTCTTTATTTGCGGAGCCTGATTATGCAATAATAACAAATGCGGGTTCAGCTCATATAGGACGGTTGGGAAGCCTCGATAATATTGCAATTGCTAAATGTGAAATAACAAAAGCTTTGAAAAAGACTTTAATTGCTAATGATAGCGAACGTTTAAGAAAGTTTGCACAGTTTAGCGGAGAAAAAATATTTTATTCGATTAATGACGTTAAAGTTTTGGAAAGAAAAAAAGGATACTCTAAGTTTATTTACAAAGACAATGTGTATGAACTTAACGTAGAAGGCGACTATAACATTGAAAACTCACTTTCAGCCATAGAAATCGGTTTTAAGCTCAAAATGTCTTATAACGAAATTAAAAAGGGGCTTGCATCTTATCATCCTATTGAAAAGCGCTGGGAAACTGAAAGCATTAAAGGTTTTAATGTAATAAATGACAGTTATAATGCAAATCCCGAATCTATGAAAGCTTCTGTTTCAACATTTTTGGATTTGTATGAAAAGCCTGTTGTAATACTCGGTGATATGGGTGAATTAGGTGATAATGAGATTGAACTTCACAGGGAAGTCGGCAGATATTTAGCAGAAAAAGAAGCCGGAAACAAAAACAAAGCAGTATTTATTACAGTAGGCAATCTTGCTGAAAATATAGGCAATGAATTAAAAAAATCAGATTTAGAGGTGTACAGTTTTAAAAACAATGAAGAAACATCTCGTTACATTCTTGATAATCTTGATGTCGGTACTACAATATTTTTAAAGGCTTCAAGAGCGATGAAGTTTGAAGAAATAATAGAAAATTTAAAGTTGACAAAGATATAGAAAATAACATGGCAATTAATAAGAAAGGGCAAAAAAAATGATAATGCTTGCTGTTGCATTTTTATTAGGTATGATTTTATGTTTACTGTTCGGCGTACCTTATATTGATTTTTTAAAGAAAAAAATGATAGGGCAATACGTTAAAGACTGCGCTCCTGAGGCTCATGCAAAGAAACAGGGAACTCCGACAACAGGAGGGGTTTTTATTATACTTGCAATCATACTTGCATCAATTATTGTTCTTGCATTGGCGCAAAGACTTACCACAGAAGCGTTTATTATTCTTTTAACTCTTTTATTTTATACGTTTGCGGGTTTTCAGGATGATTATATAAAAATCAAAGGAAAAGGTAACGATGGTTTAACAGCAAGAGGAAAACTTTTAAGACAAATCGCAATTGCCATGCTTCCTATATTATATTTGATGATGTCAAAGACAGGTGCCGGAGATTTGACTGTTGGTCATTATGTTTTACACTTGGGTTGGTTATATCCGATTTTTGCTGTATTTGTAATTACAGGTGCATCAAACGCATACAACTTAACTGACGGGCTTGACGGGCTGGCTGCATCAACCGGAATATTTGCTTTTGCTGCGTGTGCAATTATTTGTTTGTTTACGGGAGCTTCAGAAGCGGCAATTATATCTGCTGTTGTGGCGGGAGCACTTGCAGGGTTTCTTAAATATAATAAGCCTAAAGCTCAGGTATTTATGGGAGATACAGGTTCGCTTGCAATAGGCGGTTTGCTCGGAACAATTGCTGTTCTCGGTAAATTCGAGATTCTTTTAATCTTGATTGCGGGTGTATTTGTTATGGAAACTTTATCCGTAATTATTCAGGTGTTCAGCTTTAAAACAACAGGTAAGAGGGTTTTTAAAATGGCGCCTGTTCACCACCATTTTGAATTATGCGAATGGTCAGAAAAGAAAGTTGTAACAGTTTTTGCTGCTGTTTCAGCTATTTTATCTGTACTTGCAGTTTTATTATACTTTTTGAGCAGTAGAGGTATTATCTGATGAAATCTTGTCCGAGTTTAAAATTATTTGATAAAAAAGTATTGGTATTAGGGCTTTCAAAAAGCGGTATATCAGCTGCAAAATATTTAAATAAAATTGGTGCTGAAGTTTACATAACAGAATTTAGAGCAGAAAAAGCAGAAGATGCTCAAAAGATTGCAGAGCTGAAAGAACTTGGTATTCAGGTCGAAATGGGCGGACATAGCGATGAATTCATAAAAGATTCGTATATTGCAGTAACCAGTCCGGGTATTCCGCCGAGAGCTGACATTATGCAGAAATTAAAAGATGCAAAAGTAAAAGTTATATCTGAAATAGAACTTGCATATACACAGACTCAGGTTCCTTTTATTGCTATAACCGGAACAAACGGAAAGACAACAACAACTGCTTTGACAGCACATATTTTGTCATCGGAATATAAAGCCGAGCCATGCGGCAATTACGGTGTTCCTCCTTGCGATTTGCTTGAGGAAGATATTGATTTTATGGTGTGTGAATGCAGTTCCTTCCAGCTTGAGTACAGCAACGCATTCAGACCTCAAATTTCTGTTTGGACTAATTTTACACCTGACCATATTGACTGGCATGAAGGTTTGGAAAATTATTTTAATGCTAAGGCAAAGATTTTTAAAACTCCTCAGGCACCTGCTTTTTCAGTGCTTAATGCTAAGGATGAAAAGCTTCTTGAATTTTCAAAAGAATGCGGCGGTACAGTATTTATGTTTGCAGGAGATATCGGTGATAATTGCAGTTATGTAAAAGACGGTATTATATATTTTAAACGCAACGGCAAAGAAGAAGAAATTATTTCTATTGCTGATTGCCCTTTAATCGGCGAGCATAACTATCAAAATGTTATGTGTTCAGTTATTGTTGCGAAACTTGAAGGTGTGCCTGTCGACAAAATAAGGGAATCAATAATTTCATTTAAAGTTCCCGAACACAGATTGGAAAAATTTGCGCAAAATGAAAAAACTGTTTTTTATAACGATTCTAAAGCAACTAATCCTGAGGCAAGTCTTGTTGCAATAAATTCTTTTAACGATAGTGATGTTGTTTTAATAGCAGGAGGGCGTGACAAAAATACTGATTTAAAAGAATTTTGCGATGCAATAAACAAGCATATTAAAACTGTTATTTTAATCGGTGAAGCTGCTGAAAGATTTGATGAAAATTTGAAGAAAAACGGTTTTAATAACATAATAAGAGAAGACACAATGGAGAAAGCTATTGATAAGTCAATTGAATTAAATCCTGATGTAGTCTTGTTGTCGCCTGCTTGTGCAAGCTTTGATATGTATAGCGGATATGAAGAAAGAGGAAAGGTTTTCAAAGAGTATGTCCTATCAAAGATTAAATAGAGAAAGAGAACCTCGTAATTTAAAAGAGGAACATGCAATTCAAAGTGTAATAATATCTTCTCCTGACAAGACACTTTTAATTGTAGTTGCTTTTCTTGTAATCATAGGATTTTTGGCAATATTTTCCGCAACAGCTCCAAAGTGTTTGGATGAAGGCGGAAATCCTGCGCAATTTCTTTTTAAACAGTTAATATGTTTTGTAGTAGGTTTTATCGGCTTAAAGTTTTTCATGAATTATGATTATAAAAAACTTGCTGATTGGAACGTTATAATAATGGCATCAATTTTGGTTGCATTATTTTTGGTAGACTTTACTCCATTAGGTGTAACGGTTAACGGTGCAAAAAGGTGGATTAACCTTGCAGGCTTCCAGCTTCAGCCATCAGAGTTTGCAAAACCTGCTGTTGTGCTTTTGCTTGCAAATGCTTTTAGAAAAGATGCAAACCTTTTTGATCAGAACAAATGGGTTTGGGCGTTCTTTCCTATAATAGCTATGGCAGGATTAATTTTTATTCAGCCGAACCTGTCAATGGTAATTTTGTTGGGAATGACAACTGTTGTAATGTATATGGCTGCGGGCGGATCTATGAAACTTTTCTTAAGCTGCGTAGGTACAATGTTTGCAACAGTTGTTATAGGTTTGACAACCATTATTAAGCCTTATCAGTTACAGCGTTTAAAAACGTGGAGGCATCCTGAGTTAGACCCTTTAGGTGCAGGGTATAACATTATCCAATCTCTTATTGCCTTTGCATCAGGAGGTTTCAGCGGAGTTGGTTACGGCGGTTCAATTCAAAAGTTGTCTTATCTTCCGGAATGTCATACCGACTTTATTTTTGCAATTATTGCTGAGGAGCTAGGTTTTATAGGCTGTGTGTTGGTAATCGGGTTGTTTTTCACATTTATGCAGCGCGGATTCTTAATTGCTGCAAGATGTCCTGATATGTACGGCAAACTTTTGGCTGTCGGAATTACTTTTTCAATAGCTTTTCAAGCTTTTATGAATATGAGTGTAGCAAGTTCATTCCTGCCTACAACAGGTGTTCCGCTTCCGTTTATAAGTTACGGCGGTTCGTCATTAATTGTTTCTTTAATCATGGTAGGAATACTTTTAAATATATCTAAGAAAAGAATTAAGAAAATAAGGAACAGATTTTAATGACAGTTAAAAAGAAGACATATTTTATAACAGGCGGAGGGACAGGCGGCCATATTTATCCTGCTGTTGCTGTTGCTGATGCGCTGATTAAGGATGATGAAACGAAAGATTTATACTATATAGGAAACCCTAAAAACCTTGAATATGATATTGTAAGTCAAAAAGGATACAAATTCTTAGGAATAAATATACACGGAATGCCGAGAAAAGCAGGTTTTGAATTTGTTAAATGGATGTTTCAGCTTGGATTTGCAGTATTAAAATGCAGTTATTATTTACGTAAATATAAGCCTGATGCAGTATTTGGCACTGGAGGATATGTTTCTGCGCCTGTTCTTCTATCTTGTATGGCTTTCAAGCGAGGTCACATAAAACCGACACCGTATATGCTTCACGATTGTGATGCGCAGCCGGGACTTGTTACCAGAAAACTTGCACCTGATGCAAAATGTGTTTCTGTGGCTTTTGACTGCGCTGTTAACTGTTTGAAAAACGACAATTGTAAAGTTAACGGCAATCCAATCAGAGATGCTTTTAAAACTCTTTCAAAATCAGAGGCGCGTAAAAATCTTGGTTTGGAAGATAAACTAACTCTATGTGTAATGGGCGGTTCTCAAGGTGCGCGTTCCATTAATGATGCGGCAGTTGAAATCTTAAAAACTCTTTCATCAACCTATAATGTCCAAATAATTTTTCAAACAGGTAAAAAGAATTTTGAACGTGTAATAGAGCAGCTTATAAGGATTTATCCGGAATACGAATCAGATAAAAATTTGCTTGTGAAGCCTTATTTTGAGGATATGGTTACAGTATTGAAAGCAAGCGATATAGCTGTATCACGTTCAGGTTCATTGAGTATTTCAGAGATTTGTGCATCGGGTATTGCACCGATTTTTGTACCTTATCCTCATGCAGCTGCCGATCACCAGCGTAAAAATGCTAAGTTTATGGTTGACAAAAATGCAGGACTTTACATTGAAGATAAAGAAATCACAGATAAACTTCTTTTGAAAGAAATTTTGTCATTAATAAATGATAAAGATAAGTTAAATGAACTTCAAAAGAATTCACTTTCTCTTGCAAAGTTTGACTGTACTGAAAAAATTGTCGGACAATTGAAAAATATAGCAAATTAGTTTATAATAATAATGTAAATTATTGAAAGGAGCCATTTATGAGAAGATTTAATTATGTCGGGGGGGGGGCACTCTAGAAGCTCAACATAAGGGTTTTACGCTTGCTGAAGGTGCTACGCACGTAGCCATGTTAGCAGATGTTCGTCGTCATGCATTCACATTAGCTGAGGTCTTAGTCACGCTCGGCATTATTGGCGTTGTTGCTGCATTGACAATGCCTGCTTTAATTTCTAATCACAGAAAAAGTGTTATAGAAAATAAACTTAAAAAATTTTATTCTTCTATGAATCAGGCTATTATAATGAGTGAGGCTGCTCAAGGTACTTCAGTATCTGAATGGGATACATTTAGCAGCACTTACAATGTCGATGAAATGGAAGCATGGTTTAATAAATATTTAAAAAATTATCTTCAGATTTTAGATGTGCAGCGAAAAAATTCCTCTGTTTATGTAGCACTTTCTGATGGTACCGGTTTTAGAATCTTTAACCATTTTAAAACAGTCAGCGGTATTCATGTTTATTTTTGTACGGATTATAAAAAATGTGAAGGCAAACCTGATGGAAAATCTGTATTTACTTTTAGATTTATAAAAAACAAGTTTAGTACATACGAAGAAGGAACAGCTCTCACTGCAGAACAAATGATGTCTCCTTCCAGAAACTGTTCTTGTTCTAAAGAAATGGTAGAAAGCAATAAGGAAGCGCATTATTGTTCAACGTTATTACAAAATAATAATTGGAAAATTCCTGATGATTATCCGTTCAGAATATAATATTGATAATAAATCAATTTTGATTTAACGTTGTTATATGGATAAAACATATAATAATGCTATTGATTTGTTAACATCACAAGGTAAGTTTTATATAAATCTCGGTTTGGAAAGAATTTCTGCCGTCTTAGATTTGCTGGGTAACCCTCAGGATAAATTAAAATGTATTCATGTTGCCGGAACAAACGGTAAAGGCTCTGTCTGCGCAATTATAGCTTCTATACTCACAGAGGCGGGAATGAAAACAGGGCTTTATACAAGTCCGCATATTTTTGAATACACTGAGAGAATAAAAATTAACGGCTGCGAAATTTCACAGGATGATTTTGCAAAATATATTTTTGAGATATGTGAAATTGCAGATAAAAACGTTATTCACCTTACTGAATTTGAAATTCTTACTGCCGTAATGTTCAAGTATTTTTCAGATAATAATGTTGAAGTTGTTGTATTGGAAACAGGTTTGGGAGGCAGATTTGATGCTACAAACGTAATAAAAAGCAATTTATGTTCAATAATAACTCACATTGATTTAGACCATACTGATAGGCTTGGAAATACGCGTTCAAAAATAGCCTTTGAAAAGGCAGGAATAATTAAACCTGATTGTCCTGTCTTAACCTGTGAGGGGTATGAAGAAATAAAAGACAGAGCTGATGAGTGCAATTCTTTATTCGTTATGGTTGCACCATACGAGAATACTGCAAATCTTTCATTAAAAGGCACCTGCCAGCAGGAAAATCTTTCTTTGGCCCTTGCAGCAGTAAGACTTTTGTTCCCGAAAATTCCGCAAAGTGTAATTCAGGATGGTATTAAATACGTTAAACATCCTTGCCGTTTTCAGGTTTGTGATAATAATCTTATTATTGATGCATCTCATAACCCAAATGGAGCAATGGCTTTGCGTGAAAGTTTAGATTTTTATTACCCTGACAAAAAACGTTGTTTTGTTTTCGGATGTTTAAAAAATAAAGATTATAAAAAGATGATGGAAATTCTTTTTGAAAAAAGAGATGAAATTTATTTTTACCACTTTAATAACAAAAACTCCTGCACAGTTAATGAGTTACAGGAGGTTTGTGAATTTCCGTCAAAGCAATTTACATCGTTAGAAGAATTGCCTGATGATTATTTAAAAATTGTTTGCGGTTCTTTTTATATGCTCAATGAGATTATCCCTCAATCTCTTGTTCGTTAACCATTTCTTCAAGAAGGTTTGTAACCCTTGCAGGAACAAAATCCGTGCAAGAATTCCAAATCAAAGTAGGTCTTTGACTTTTTATTGAAGGGCTTGGATAATCGCTATTGCAAATACCTTTTAACATATTTGTTGAACCGTCAACGCTTGATGTAAAATGCTGACAGCAGCTGCATATTTTTAATACAAAACCGTAATCATTGAGTTTTTGTCTTAATTCTTGCAATGCATCAATCATTCTTAAATGTCTTCCTGTAACAAATTTTTTGTTTTTGTACATGAATTTAATTTTAGCTAAGCCTGTTTCAGAAATAAATTCAATAGTACAAGGAAGTTCTCTGCCTGCATTGTTCATTACAAAAGCTTCTATAACCAGTTTTTCAGTTCCTTCGGGAAGGTCTTCTCTTTGTGCAATTTTGTTTCTTATAATCCTTACAGGAGGAAGATTTTTAATTATGTGGCATAAAGAATAAACAGGGTATAAACATAAGAGAACTATTTCTCTGAATGTAAGTTTAGAATTAATTAAGCTTATACCGAAACCTGCTGCCAATATTAAGAAAGTAAACAGAACAATTCTAAAATCAACAAAGAAATAATATCTGTAAGAATGTTTTAGGATTACTCCGTAAACCAGCAACACCATCCATATATTAGGATTGATTAAAGAAAAAGTGTGTTCTGCAAATATATAGTTTTTTGTCCAAATTTGTGAAAAACAATTTTTGAAAAGTTCAAGTCTTGCAGAAAGTCTTGGTTTTCTGAATTCGTAGTTTGCTGTATCAACGTAAGTTTGAATATTAGGATTATATGTGCAAGGACATTTAATTTTAGATAAAAGCATACTGTATTTAAGTTCGCTGTTGATGTCTTTGAAATCAACAGAACCAATTTGGTCTACAATATCTTTTTTAATCACAAACACGCCTGAATCAGCGCTTGCTGCCAAACCGAATAAAGAACGGGCTTTACGCATAAAATTCATGTGATATTTTTGATAAGCTGCTTTAATCTTATCAACAGGTCCCAGATTATCAGTAAGAATAAGTGTTTCTCCGCTGAGTGCGCTGTTATTGACAAGAGCAGAGTTTACTGTTGTTAAAAAGTTTGCAGGTATACTTCTGTCTGCATCAATAAATACATAAGAATCAATACTCTGGTCTTTTGATAACCTTTCGATAAGTATTGATATTGCCTGATCTTTGCCAACAGTTCCTACATCTTTAATATTAATCAAATTAATAAACGGTTCTTTTTCAACAAGTTTTTCCGAACCGTCAGAGCAGTTATCAAGAATTGCAAAAACTTTGAAATTGTTAATAGGATAATCCTGCATTTTTAATTCTTTTATAAGATTTTCCAGAGTTACTCTGTTATTTCTGGCATAAATAACAACCGCAAGATTATCTTTTTCTTCATATTGCGAGTATCTTTTTTCGATTTTAAACGGCTTATCGTTAAGATTTCTTATAGCAAGAGCCAAAAAATACAGTGAATACATTGCAATATAAATGTATAAAATGTCTAAAATTAATTCCATAATCATCCTTTCACAATAATATTCTATTTAAAATAATTTTAAAAATCCATTACATGTTAATAAATGTAATCAAAGTGAAAATATTGAAAAATCTGTTTAAATAGTTTATAATGAAAATAACGAAAGGAGCAGTTTATGAAAAGATTTAATTACATCGGGGGGGGGGCACTCTAGAAGCTCAACATAAGGGTTTTACGCTTGCTGAAGGTGCTACGCACGTAGCCATGTTAGCAGATGTTCGTCGTCATGCATTCACATTAGCTGAGGTTTTAGTCACGCTCGGCATTATTGGCGTAGTTTCTGCTATGACAGTCCCGTCTTTGATGCAGAACTATCAAAGACAGTCTTATGTAACACAGTTACATAAGGTTTATAACGAGCTGTCTCAAGTTTTAGTGCGCTATCAAAATGATAAAAATGCTGTTAATTTATTAGAAGCAGGTTTGACATCAACTGCTGCTATCCAGAATATGCTGACATCTTACACAAAAGTTATTGCAACTTGTGATACTGTTACCTCACCATGTTTTGCAACTTCCTATAAATATCAAACGGGTGCAGCTGTTGGTGAAGGCTCATATACTGCAAATGTTAAAGGCTATGTGCTTGCAAGCGGGGCAGCTATAAGACCTTCTTACAGTGCAACGACAACCAAGCTTGCTAATTTTATGATTGATATTAACGGTCCAAAAGGTCCTAATATTGCAGGACGTGATTTGTTTTTCATATATTTGTATAAAAACGGATTACTTGATGACGGAACGGATCAAACAGTAAACCAGGCTCCTTTGACAAAGGAACAGCGTGAAGCAGCAGGAACTTGTCAGTCATCCCTTACCGGATGTTTTGGAAGATTATTAAATAATAACTGGGAAATGACTTATTAATACAAAAAAAGAACCTGAAATTTCAGGTTCTTTTTGCTTATATTGTTTAAAAATTAAACTAATTCAACAACTTTTTGAGCATTTCTTGAAGCAATTTCAACAAGGCTTCTTGTAGTAGCCATCATTGATAATGTTGAATCCATCTTGTTGATACAAGAACCGCATCCGATAGCAGAAGCTCCTGCTGCAAAAGCAAACGGTGCTGTTGTAGGATTGATTGCAGTAGCAGTCATGATAGGCATATCAACATTTCTTGAAAGTTCAATTGTATTTGAAAGTGTTAATTCAGCTCTTTCCATTAAACCTCTAGCGCCTTCAGAAATATTAGAAGATGAGAAATGACCTTCTGTTTGAATTAAGTCGATACCCATAGTTTCTAATTTTCTAGCTAATTCGATTTGTTCAGCAATAGCTAATTCACCAGGAATTGTAACTGAGAAAAATACTCTTGTATCGCCTAACATTTCTAATGTTTCGTTTACTAAGCTTAAAACTTGTTCAGCAGAGAATGAAATACCTTTTTTGTAAAGTACATCAAAGTTACCTAATTCAATTGCATCAGCACCAAGTTCTACTGCTTTAACCAATTCAGAAGGTACGATTGAAGATACGAAAATAGGCATGTCTGTCATTTCTCTGATTTCAGAAATGATTTCAGGTTTAGCGCAGATATCTACAGCAGATGCTCCTGATTCTTGTGCTGACATTACTACTTTTTTAATGTTTTCGATATCAAAGTTATCAATACCTGCAATAACTTTTACTGCTCTTTTTTCTGTTAAATGTTGTCTGAATAATTCAATACTCATAGTTTAAAGTCCTTTCTTATTACAATTCTCTTTTTTTCTGAATTATACATTAAAATTGTAATAATTACAATAACTAACCTTAAAAAAAAATTGCGGGCTGATGAATTAAAAACGAAATCGCAAATAATAGTATCAAAAGGGGAGTAATATGGTAAAAAAAATAATTTTATTTTGCACCTTAGCATTATTTATGGCAGTGCCTGCTTTGGCGCAGAATTTTGAACCTGATGAACTTATAAATATAAGTGTATATGAGAAAATAAATCCTGCGATAGTATCTATTGATGCAAATTTAGATGACGGTTTTTCGGCAGGAACAGGTTGTGTCGTTAGAGGCGACGGAATAATCTTAACAGGCTCGCATGTAATTGAAGGTGCGAAAAATATTGAAGTGACAACTTATGACGGAAAAGTCTATAAGGCCTCAATCCTTGCTAAAATGGGAAAAAATAAAGACCTTGCTTTGTTAAAAATTGAGCCTAAACAAAAATTAAGAACAATCTCATTTGGAGATTCAGAGCAGGTTAAGGTTGGTCAAAAAGTTCTTGCCATAGGTAACCCTTTTGGTTTTGCCGGTACGTTGACTTCAGGAATTGTATCAAGAATTGACTATGCAAAAGGCAGAATTCAAACTGATGCTGCAATAAATCCCGGATGCTCGGGTGGTCCGCTTCTAAATTCACAAGGTGAAGTTATTGGTATATCACAGTCTATTTATAATCCTGATAATAATATTTCAAACATCGGTATAGGTTTTGCAATTCCTGTTAATGAAGCGAAGAAATTTATTGCATCTGCAAAATTAGATGAAACAATTTTGACTTCCAAAAAACGTTTTGCTCTGAAAGAATAAATAAATTGTAAAAATATTCTCTTGTTTCTTCTTTTGTGTTATAGTAATTTTTATAGAACTAAGGAGGAATTATGACAGAGTTTTATTTTATGAACGGTGAATACGTTGATGCTTCAAAAGCAATGATTCCTGTTCGTACACACGCTTTTTTGTATGGTACTGCTGTGTTTGAAGGTATCAGAGCTTATTGGAACGAAGACGAAAAGCAGCTTTATGCTTTCAGAGTTCCCGAACACTATGACAGACTTCAAAGAAGCGCAAAAATTATGTATATGGAAAGTCCTTATACAACAGAAGAATATTGCGAAATTACTAAAAAACTACTTGCTAAAAATAATTACAAGCAAGATTGCTACATGCGTCCGACTTTATACAAATCAGCTCAAAAAGTTGGTCCTGGCTTATATGATAACGAAGACTCATTTATGATTATTTCTAATAAAATGGGTGATTACATTGATACATCAAAAGGTTTAAGAGTTTGTGTCTCAAGCTGGAGAAGAAACAGTGATAACGCTATTCCTCCTCGTGCAAAAGTTGCTGGTTCTTATGCTAACGCTGCTTTAATTAAAACTGATGCTCATAATGCAGGCTTTGATGATGCTGTTGTGCTTGATGAAGCAGGTCAGGTTACTGAGGGTTCGGCAATGAATATGTTCCTTGTTCAAAACGGAAAGCTTGTAACAACTATGAAAACTGATAATATTCTTGTTGGTGTTACCAGAAATACAATTATTGAACTTGCAAGAGATGTTCTTGGTATTGAAACAGAAGAACGTGCTATTGACAGAACAGAACTTTATATTTCCGATGAAGCTTTCTACTGCGGTACAGGAGCTCAAGTAAGTCCTATTGTTGAAATTGATACAAGAAAATTGGGCGACGGAAATGTTGGACCTATTTCTAAAGAACTTCAAAAATTATACTTTGATGTTGTTAAAGGAAAAGTTCCTAAATATAAAAAATGGTGTATGCCAATTTACTAATTTTCATAGCGGGCAAAGCATAACAATGCTTTGCCCCTTAATATGATTTGTGAGGCAGAATAATTGATTAGCTTTTTAGGCTTATGCGTTCAAAATTTAATTAGAAGCATCAAATACCTTTTTCAGGTGAGATTTTCTGCTGTTTTAACTCAGGCTGCAGCAATAAGTTATGACTCGCTTCCAATATCTTTGATAATAGCTTTTATTGCAGCTGCAGTAATTGCTATTCAGGTCTCAAAGCAATTTTTGATGAGCGGAGCGGAGGCTTATATCGGCGGAACTATTGCAGTTGTTATGATAAGAGAGATTGCTCCGGGTTTTGTGGCGCTTGCAATCGGAGCGCGCGCAGGTACTGCTATTTCAGCGGAAATTGCTAATATGCAGGTTACTTCTCAGGTTGATGCAATGAAAACTTTAAAAGTTGATCCTGTTGGTTACTATTTTACCCCTCGAATTTTAGCAGGCATATTGACTGTTCCTATGGTGGTTTTGATAGCTGAAGCTATCGGAATAGCGGGTGGTATGCTGGTTTCTCAAGCTACTATTGATTTACATCCGGCAAGATATATGAATTCTGCCTGGTTATGGATTTCAACACGCGATATTTATATCAGCATTTTAAAAGCTTCTATATTCGGCGGATTAATAGCACTTGTTTGTGCAACTCAAGGGTATGAAACACGAGGTGGCGCAAAAGAAGTTGGCACTTCTACAACTCAAGCGGCGATTTTATCAACAATTTATATGCTTGTTGCAGATTTTCTGATTAATCTTGTATTTTACATCATGTAATGTTATAATAAGCATATATGTAAATTGAAAGGAGCAACCAGCGTAGCCGCTGGACCCACAATATCGGGTTATATATAAATATTATAAACAAATGAAAGGAGCCATTTATGAGAAGATTTAATTATGTCGGGGGGGGGGCAGACTTTTAAGCTCCGCCCAAGCGTTTTTAGAGGGTTGTAAAAAAAATAAAACCTGTTATAATGGTGATATGTATCATCACGATTATAATGGAGTTAGTATGAAAAGAATGAGAGCATTTACCCTTGCTGAAGTATTAGTCACCCTTGGTATAATAGGTGTTGTTTCTGCTATGACTGTACCTTCATTGATGCAGAACTACCAAAGACAGTCTTATGTAACACAGTTACATAAGGTTTATAATGAGTTTTCTCAGGCACTGCTCAGATACCAGAACGATAAAAACGCTATTAATTTAACAGAAGCAGGCTTAAATTCCCAAGCCCAAATGAATTCTTTTATGTCGTCATATTTTAAGGTTGTGCAGACTTGTACCAACTCATTAACTCCGTGTTTTATAGAGCAGAATACATACAAAAAAATAAGCGGAGTAGCTTTATCTTCTGCGTATACTGTTACGAATTCTTATGTTTTGGCAAGCGGTGCTTCAATCCGATTTTTGTATGCACCATCAGGGGATAAAATCGGTAATATTATGGTTGATATTAACGGACAAAAAGGACCTAATATTTTGGGACGTGACTTATTTACAATTGCAGTTTTTAAAAATGGTATGATGGATGATACAGGTGCTTCTGCTCCTTTATCAAAAGATACAAGAAATTCTTTGTACACATCAAACTGTGCAAGTGCTGAAAACAGTGCTTGGGGATGTTTCGGTAAAATCTTAAATGATAACTGGGAAATGACTTATTAATATAAAAAACTCCCATTTGGGAGTTTTTTTATGCTAAATATTTCTGAACGGTTTCTTTGGTGAACACTTCTATGCTGTCTTTTGAGTGTATAAAAATCATACAGCTGATAAGTGATTTTAGAGTTTCAAAATCAGAGAATGACATTTTGTTTCTTAAATCTTCCATGTTATTTGCCAAAAACTCCATTATGATTGTTTTGTTATCAAATACAAGCCCTGAAAAATAATCAAAAGATTCTTTTGTTTTTATACCTTCAAGATAAATAATATCAGGTGATTGGAATTCAATAAAGCGAGATGCTTTATCCATATTGAATCCTACATTTTCATTAAGTTCGCACTGATGAACATTTGTAAGATTATATTTTGCAATACTTTCCAAAGTCATAATGTTTTTATTTTTGTCAGAAGCTTCAATCAATAATGAATATATAATATGTGTTTTTCCGCTCAAAGGAGAACCGCAGACCAGTATTATTCCCGGATTGTTAAGCGCTGATTTAATCAAGTTCAAGTTTTTTTCGGATTTAATTATTTGATTTAAGGCCCTTGGAGGCTTATAAATCTTCAAGAAAATTCTTTCCCCCATAATTGTAGGGAATGTAGAAATACTTGCAATAACGGTGATGCTATCAACCTTAAAACATAACTTACCGAGCTGCGGGACTTCGGAAACAGAAGGATCAAGCTCGGCCAAAGATTTTAGTCTTGCCGCAAAAGATGAAGTCAATACATTGGGGATATTTCCTTTGTTTAAAATTTCACCGTTTTTCTTGAAATTAACCCCTAAACCATCATCTTCTCTCTGAAAAGTAACCTCATGAACTCCAGCAAGAATAGCTTGTTTCAATATTGCACGGATAATTTTCTGCATGTGATTGTCAGACAAGTCTTCACTGTGAAGTTCGTCGCGCCAGTCGTAATCTGTTCCGTTATCCGTAAAAATTTCACCAACCGTAATATCGGTTTTATAATATTCATCGATTTTTTTTATAATGCTTGGTTCTGATGAAATAACAGGTTCTATTGAACATTCTGCTGTTTCAATAATTTTATCAATGGCAAACAAATCCAAAGGATCAGCCATTGCAACAGTAAGAGTATCCTCAATTTTAAATAAGGGAATAATTCTGTATTTTCTTGCATCAGAAAAGTTTATAAATTTTAAGCAGTTTTTATCTAAAGTATAATCTTCCAAATTTACATAAGGAATGTGCAGCTTAGCTTCCAGAAACTTCAAAAGAGTTTCTTCTGTCAAAACACCTGAATTAATTAAAGCCTGACCTATGTTAATATTTTGGGCATTAGCAATTTCTTCAGCCTGCTCAATTGTTTCATACGGAACTAACCCTGCTCTGACAAGGTCATATTTTAATTTTTCAAGAGTTTTGTTTGTTACTGCTTCCATTTTTAATTTTTACCTAAATACTGTTCAACTTTTTTTACCACTTCATCAAGGTCAAAAGGTTTTGTAATATACTCATCAGCTCCTGTTTCTTCTCCGATAAGTTTATCTTCTTCCTGAGAACGTGCTGTTACCATTAAAATAGGAATATTTTTGTATTTTGCATCATATTTAAGAAGTCTGCTGATTTTATATCCGTTAATTTTCGGCATCATAACATCAAGAATAATCAAATCAGGAATGATTTCTTTAGCAAGCCTAAGACCGTCTTCTCCGTTATAAGCAGAATAACAAGTAAAGTCGGCTGCCTCCAGTACAAATTTTAAACTTTCAACAATATCCTGTTCATCATCAACAATAAGAATTTTTTTCATAACTTCCCCTAATCTAACAGTTTTATAAGGATATTATAACATATCAAAAATCTTCTTCTAGAATGTTAAATTTTGTTAAAGGTATTATCTGTAATCAGGCAAAATTTTTCGTTTACGGTATTTATTCTTGCAAAGAAGCGAAACAAGAAAGGAATTATAATTATGGCATTTATCAATAAACTTCTCGGGGGAGGGGCAGCTTCTAAGGTTCAAGAGGCGGCTCAAACAGTTGCGGAAAGAACACCTGTATTTAGGTTTGGCGGATGGCAGACAATGGGTGCTCATACAAGACCTGCTGATACCAGAACCACTGAGCAGCTTTTAACAAACATTGACTATTTTGCACAACGGAACCCTGAAGTTGCACAATTCAAAAAAGAATTAAAATCAATGAAACCTGAGCATCTTGGATTGGTTTCTGATATTTGTGAACTTGCAAACCGTAGGGAAATGCTTAATACAAATATTGATATTAAGGCTCCGTTAAAAGATGGTGAAAAAAGTTTATTTGCTTTGTTAATCGAAAAATTACCTAAAGCATCAAAAGAAAATCCTGAAGCACTAAATTTTGCTCAAGAAGTTATTAATCAAACAGACAACACAGCATCAAAATATTTTTTAGGCTCCTTTGCTCAAGTCTTTGAAAAACCTGAAGCTGCAAAACATTTGCAAGTAACTAAACCCTATGTAAAAGATATTGCAGAAGGTACTTTAAAAGGCGGTTATACAATGGATTATTCAAAGGAGCGTAATTTTGTGAAATCCATTGCAGCTTATTTAAATTCAGACGCAGACACTGATAAGATAAAAATGCTTACTAAAATTCTTAAGCTGGGAAATGAAGCACCTATCGAAAATTTATCTTTTGATGGTATACAATTTGTTCACAGTAAAGCACCGATTTCACAAGTTGAAGAAAATATGAAAGTTTTTCCTAAAGTAGCGGAAATTTTTCCAAAACAAACAGGTGAGTTTAATTTGACAGATTTCTTAACCCGTAATGTAAATCTAGACTAATTGTTCAACCTTTACAACAGGTATAACAAAATAAAATCTTGAACCTTTTAGAAGCTCACTATCGCACCAAATGGCGCCTTTGTGAGCTTCTAAAAGTTGTTTTGCAATAGGAAGCCCTAAGCCTGTTCCGCCTGCTTTTCTTGATAATGAGTTTTCTATCTGAGCAAATTTATCAAATGCATGAAGCATATCGCTTTCTGCAATTCCTATACCTTCATCTTCCACACATACCTGAATATACTCACCTTGTGCAAGTTTAATACTGTCTTTAAAATATTCGTTTATTCTCATTGTTTCTGTATTGACAATTTTTGATGATATTTTAATTGTTTTATTTTCAGGAGTAAATTTTATTGCATTTGACACAAGATTAGTAAGTACCTGTTCCAGCCTTTGAGGATCTGCATTAACTGACGGGATATTTTCTGTTTCGTCTGTAATTAATGTCAAACCTTTAGATTTTGCAACTTCCGAGAGAGCTGACTTAACATAATCAATAACAGTATTTATATTTGTTTGTACAAAATTGAAGTCCATTTTGCCTGCTTCGATTTTTGATAAATCCAAAAGGTCATTGATAATTCCAGAAAGCCTCTGCACATTTCTCATTGCCATAGAAAGGAATTTTTCTGCAGACTGTGTTACCTCTCCGCATCTTCCGCTGGTTAAAATATCAAGTGAATTCTTTATTGAGGTTAACGGAGTTCTTAATTCGTGGGAAACTATTGAAATAAACTCGGATTTTAAACGTTCAAGTTTTTCAAGTTTTGCGTTAGTTTCAATCAATTCCTGATATAATGTTGCGCTTTTTAAAGGAAGTGAAACCTGTTGCGCTATGGTTTGAAAACAGGTAGAATCTTCCGATGTAAAAGGTGCTTCTTTAAATATTTCAATGCATCCGAAGAAGTTGTCACCTAAGCTTATAGGAGCAAACATGTTGTCAAATTGGAAAAGTGTAAATGTAAATCTGCTTGCAGGATATTTAACAAGTTTAATAACTTTTAATTTTTCGGCTTTAACTTCATAAGGCGGTTTTTTACCTTCAAATACAGAATTGTAATTTAACACTGTCCTCAATTTAATTGCAGTTAAGAGTTCATCTGATATTTCGTATAAAGAGTTTAAAATTAAAACAGGTTCTGCTTCCGTACAAAAAGATAGAGTGCAGGTAAGAGAAAAGCTTAATGCTTTATCCATACCTTCAATCATATATTGTATAAGTTTAGATTTATCAAGCGTTCCCGCAAATTGCGAGCTGGTGCTGTACAGCGCATTAAGTCTGTATAAACTGTCTGCAAGGTCTTTATTTGAATTAGAAAGCATTTCAAGAGAATTTTTCATTCTTAAATTAATGTTAATCGTAGATAATATAAGATTTGATGACATGTTATCGGTTAGAAATGCATTTGCAAACTTAATTAAATCTTTATCCAGCCCGTCATCAGGTGTTATAAATATAATAACAGAATTTTCGCAAACAGATTTTATTTTTTTATTTAATTTTTTTAAATCAGGAATGGTGTAATCCATAATAATAATATCAGGCGCATCAACACTGATGATGTCACAAATAAGGGTTTCATCAGTCATAACGGAAAATTCGTACGTATTTTTGTTAAATATCGTACTAAATTCGTTAATTTTATCTCTGCGGTCTGAAACAAATAAAATCTTAATCATACTTACTATATGTTATCAAATTAATGCAATATCAGCAAATTAGTTAAATTTTGCAAAGTATTTAATTAATACAAATTCTAAAAATCTTTAAAATTTGCTAAAGTACAGTAATAGTGATGCTATATGTCAACTATAAGGTTTTGTAAAGGATGTTGCGAAATCCTTGAAACCCGCTTATAATCCCTCATAGGATAGGATAGGATAGGATGCGTGCGGAATTGTAAATAATTCCCGACAAAAATACTTTATTTAATCATAAGTTGCTTTTAACACGAGTGAAGTATAAAAAAGGAGAATACTTATGAGTATTAATGAAGTGCAAAATGATTTTGTAAACGTTAAGGTACAAATCGGCAAAACAACCAGAGAAGTTAAAATTGAAAAGGGCTGTTTATTTGAAAATAACGGCGGTCAATATATTGTCGATGATGACGGAAAACTGAACGTATTTGATAAAAGTGCAAATACATGGAAAACAGCAAGCAGTATAAAGATGACAAATTATCAAATGAAAGCGTTTGAAGCAGTTGCAAACAATTCGAGCGAAGGTCAGGGAATTATATTAAGTAAAAAAGACATTGAACTTGCTCAGCAAAAATTTAAACAAGGCGGTTTTACAAAGGATATGTCAGAATTTTTGCCTGACGGATATAAAATTGATAAGCCTAAAATGTCAAGTGCTGAAAAATACGTTCAAGCTTATGTAACAAACGGCAAAGACACTCAAAGCGCAACTTTAAAATTTCAAATTGCAGAGATTTCACAATTAAAAGAAGCAAGCAATCATTATCAACAAAATACAAAAGTTCAGACTAAGCCAAAAATTTACGAAAAAAACGGAGTAAAAGTTAAGGATGAATATAATTCTGACGGAACTTTAAAAAAACGTTCATTTGCAGATGATCCCCATTCTTTTTACACGTACTCATATCAAAATAATAAATTGGCTTCTGCTGAATACTATTTTGAAGGAGTTAAATTTGATGATATAACTTTTGATGAAAAAGGAAATATAACAAAAGTTTTATCTCGCAGTCTTGATACTCCCGACCAAACGTTCAAATACGATGCCAAAAACAGACTTATAGAAGCTAAGTTATTAAATGATGACGGTTATAAAAAGTTGACTTATACACCGTCAGGCGAGATTGCAACATTTAAATCCAAATATAGGGAAGATGAGCAAACAACTGTTTATGATTATTCAAAAAGCAAAAAAGGACAACCGAACGGTTTAATAAGAGAAGGCTCTCGAGTTTCAGACAATGGTAATAAAGAATATATAAAACTATCAGACATAAATTATTCACCTAACGGTAAAGTTAAAAGCTATACTTGCGTAACAAATACAACAAATGCTCATGA